>NZ_JBIMEV010000005.1:0-199676 GCF_051262595.1 Salipaludibacillus sp. CF4.18 | reverse complement strand
GGAAAAGCAATAGGTGAAGACCCCACAGGGACGAGCGTTACTTCACAAATATGCTTCGAGTTGTCTCGACGGATGTCGCTTCAGAGCGCTACTAGCAGAGGAAGAGACACGGTTCTTTTTCCCGAGGAGGCTGAAGCATTGCCCGCGGAAAGCGTCCGCCTAGAGCGAATTCGGGCCTCTCTGTTCAAAGAAAATATCTAAAAAACGATAATCTTATAAATCACTTACTAAAAAGAGGACTAAAAAGATAAATGAAAATATCTTTTTAGTCCCCCAGTAATCCATTATTAGATTAATTTAATTTTGCTTTTGCTGCTTCAGCAATACTTGCAAATGCTTGCTCATCATTTACTGCTAATTCTGCTAGCATTTTACGGTTCATATCAATTTCAGCAAGTTTTAAACCATGCATTAAACGGCTGTATGAAAGACCATTTATACGAGCTGCTGCGTTAATACGAGTAATCCAAAGCTTACGGAAGTCACGTTTCTTTTGACGACGATCACGGTAAGCATATAAAAAGGACTTCATTACCTGTCCTTGTGCTGTTTTAAATAATCTATGTTTAGAACCTACATAACCTTTTGCAAGTTTTAAAACTCTTTTACGACGACGACGGGCTACATATCCGCCTTTTACTCTAGCCATCGTAATCCCTCCTTTTAAGTTCAATTTCTTAGTAGTGTTTATATCAGTCTTGAAAAGAATGTCCTATACAGATAAAATGTTTTTTATCTTGTACTAACAACTCTTATTAGATCATTTGTCCAATGCGTTTTTGGTCACCTTTGCTTACAAGTCCTGATTTGCGAAGCTTACGCTTTTGCTTTTGAGACTTATTAGCAGCCAAGTGGCTTGTGAAAGCATGACCGCGTTTTAGTTTACCAGAACCTGTCTTTTTAAAGCGTTTTGCTGCACCACGGTGGGTTTTCATTTTAGGCATGTTGAATTTCCTCCTGTCCGAGTATTCGTTGTAGTTGTTGGTGAATCTCCGGTCGGTGTTGTTGTCTTGGGACTTCCCTTAAATAGTTCCATCCTGATCGATCTATTTTTGAGCAGTCGGTGCAAGTATGAGAAACATACTTCTACCTTCCATCTTTGGTTTTGATTCGATCGTAGAAATGTCTTCACATTGCTCAGCAAGACGAATAAGAACTTTGCGACCTAAATCTGAGTGAGTAATAGCACGTCCGCGGAAACGGATTGCTGCTTTTACTTTGTCCCCTTTAGTCAAGAATTTACGAGCATTTCGAAGCTTCGTGTTGAAGTCGTGCTCTTCAATATTTGGACTTAAGCGAACCTCTTTCAAGTTAATAACTACTTGATTTTTACGAGCTTCTTTTTCTTTCTTTTGTTGCTCGAAACGATGTTTCCCGTAGTCCATAACCCTACAAACGGGGGGCTTTGCGTTAGGAGCGACCATTACTAAATCTAAATCAGCATTTCTGGCCATGTCAAGAGCTTCTTGTTTCGTCTTAACACCAATTTGATCTCCGTCTGCACCGATTAAACGTACCTCGCGAGCGCGAATGTTTTCGTTTACGAACATATCCTTACTAATATTCAGCCACCTCCATGATATTTGCGGATCAAAGCAAGCTGTTCCTCTACCACCAAACTAGGCTTTAACCTATTTGATGACACAAAAAAAAGCGTGGGTGTCATTCGCCCACACTTCTACGTACGTGTTTGTAAAAAAATCGTGACCTGCCAACGCAATTGTCGATCAGGTGAGAAGCGGGCGCCTCTTCTTGCTTTGTTTCCCTTATAATGTTCACTTGAATAATATATCACATGGCTAATATTGTGTCAATAAAGAATATTGTACATCCTGTAACCCTTAACTACTCTAACACACTATTTCTCATTTGTGTAGGTTAAAACTTAGAAGCAGTCTTTTGTATTTATTTTGTTGCTTAATGTCATTTAAAAATAAGAGGAGGTCATGCCAAACGCTTTTTAGCGTTGTAACACACCCTCCTACTTTTGAAATTATCTTGATCGTTGCGAGATATCTTCTTTTATTTGATGAATGAATTGGTCTAAAGTGACTTCTTCCGTTTTCTGTTGACCGTATCGTCTGACATTTACACCATTTGCTTCAATTTCTTTATCCCCCAATACGAGTAGATAAGGAATTTTCTGCATTTGTGCTTCACGGATTTTATATCCTAATTTTTCTTCTCTAACATCTATTTTCACACGAACGCCAGCTTCTTTCAGTTCTGCTTCAACTTTTCGCACATAATCCATGTGTACATCACTAACCGGAATTGCTTGAACCTGCACAGGTGCTAACCAAGTTGGGAACGCTCCTTTATACTCTTCAATTAAAAAGGCAACAAACCGTTCCATCGTTGAAACAACTCCCCGGTGTATAACAACCGGACGGTGATCCTTACCATCTTCTCCTACATAAGTTAAGTCAAAACGGTTTGGTAAATGGAAATCCATTTGAACCGTTGATAATGTCTCATCTTTTCCTAGCGCTGTCTTCACTTGAACATCTAACTTTGGTCCATAAAAAGCCGCTTCGCCTTCTGCTTCCACATACTCTACTCCCATATCATCAACGGCTTCTTTCAACATTGTTTGAGCCTTATCCCACATTTCATCATTATCTACATACTTTTCTTTATCCTCTGCATCGCGGTAAGACAAACGGAAATAATAGTCTTTAATACCGAAGTCCTCATAAACTGCTTGTATTAATTCGACGACTCGAATAAATTCCTCTTTTAACTGGTCAGGACGACAAAAGATATGGGCGTCATTTAACGTCATCGCCCGAACTCGCTGAAGACCAGCCAGTGCACCTGACATCTCGTGTCGGTGCATCGTACCTAACTCGGCAATTCTTAACGGCAAGTTTCGATAGCTATGCTTTTGATTTTTATAAATCATCATATGATGGGGACAGTTCATTGGGCGTAACACCAGGTCCTCATTGTCCATTTCTAACACTGGGAACATATCCTCTTGATAGTGATCCCAATGGCCAGATGTTTTATATAGGTCAACACTTCCCAAAACAGGAGTATACACGTGGTCATAACCTAGACGTTCTTCGATATCTACAATATATCGCTCTACTGTCCGTCTGATTGTAGCACCTTTAGGAAGCCACAATGGTAATCCTTGTCCTACTTTTTGACTGACTGCAAAAATCCCTAACTCTTTTCCTAACTTACGGTGATCTCGCTCTTTCCGTTCTTCTAAAAGCTGTAAGTAATCATCTACTTGTTTTTGTTTCGGAAATGCTGTCCCATAAATACGCTGAAGCATTTTATTTTTACTATCTCCACGCCAATAAGCACCATTAATTTGCATCAATTTGAATTTCTTTAATTTACTTGTAGAAGGTACATGAACACCACGGCACAAGTCAAAAAATTCTCCTTGCTCATAAATACTGATTGTGTCCCCCTCAGGGATATCTTCTAGTAGTTCCAGCTTTAAATCGTCTCCGATTTCCTCGAAACGTTTCTTCGCTTCTTCTCGTGTTACTTCCACACGATTTATTTCCAGATTTTCTTCCATAATCCGCTTCATTTCTTTTTCGATTTTTGGAAGATCTTCCGGAGTCAATGGCTGTTCCATATCTATATCATAATAGAATCCCTCTTCAATGACTGGTCCGACACCTAGCTTTACATCACTAAATAGTCTTTTTATTGCTTGAGCCATCAAGTGAGCAGTACTGTGTCTAAGAATGTCGATACCATCTTTGGAATCGTTAGTAATGATTTCGACTTTCGCATCTTCATTAATTGGTGCTTTAAAATCAATGTGTTTTCCGTTTACTTTTCCAGCTAAAGCGTTTTTCTTTAGACCAGGTGAAATCGATGCGGCAATATCCTCTGTTGTTATCCCCTTATCAAATTCTTTCGTTGCTCCGTCAGGAAACGTTAACAGGATTTTTTCTTTTACTTCTGCCATTTTAATTCTCTCCTTCAAACTGTAGAATTCACATTGGGCCGATATTCTTCGAGCATAACAAAAAACACTCGTCCCTTAATAAAATAAGGGACGAGTGTGTAACCGTGGTTCCACCCTTTTTCCTGAAAACACCTTTAAAAATTGGCAGTTTTCAGCTTCGTTTCAATCCATAACGGGGAATCCGTCAACGTTTACTAAGATATTTTTGTTATCCGTTCCACATTGAGCTCGGAGGTGGTAAGTCATGGTTTATACTTAGGAAACTTTCAGCCTAGGCTTCCTTCTCTGCAAAGTTAATTCCATATCTCATGTCCTCGTCTACACTTTTATACTGTATGCTTATGGATAGTATTATAATGATGTCACATAAGAAAATCAACCTAAGAAAAACGGCATACCCGTCTTTTATTAAATACAGCGTCAGCTTCCACCGCCATCTTTTAAGTAGCAAGGGTGGGTTTCCCTTGATACGCGCGGTGTTGAAGGTAGCTGCTAATTTTATAAATTCTTTTCTCTTAAATATAAATTATTTTACTTTTTATAGTCACTTAAACTATAATCCTCTAATCTTCTTATCAGAAAAATCAAATGGCCACCTGTTCATTAGTACAATTCGTTCTTCAAATATATTTCTCAGTGTATGGTAGAGATCGTCTTCTATATCCTGTGCAAATAAATAAATCTTATTTGGAGCCATACTAACTAATGGTCCAATCATGCGTTCTTGATAAGGCAATGATTTCTCAAATGCTGTTTCTGCATGAAGCCATTTGTAAATTTGTTGAAGGGATAACTTCTTCTTTTCTTCGTCGTAGAATTCTACCCCGTCTTTCAGGTGAACATATACAGCTTCAACTTTGGACTTTTGCTCTTTTAATACGTCTCGACATCGTTGAACCATGGACTGATATTCTAACTCCATTTTGTATTCATCAATAGCAATCTCTACCACATCTAATAATTTCTCTTTAGCATTTAATAATCTAAATGCTATCAAGGAATCAAATGAGAAAGAAATATCTTCCTCAATAAAAGGTGATATCTGCTTATAAATTTCTTGTTGCCATTGATAAAAGGTAAAAGGAAGTAAAATCATTTTTGTTTCAAGTCCAGGGAAAAAAATCAGTTTAGCAGTTTCAACAATAGATTGAATCTCTTCCTTGTCTTCGTAATAAAATGATTCACGTAAACATTCTTCGAGCCACTTCGAGAAATAAGTAGCGACAGTCACATTTGTTAATATTGCAATTATATGATGTTTCTTATCTAGGTGTAAGTCCTGAAGTCCTGATAGTATAAGAGCTGCAGTACCGTTTTTTCGATTATACTGGTAATCTACGATCTTCTCGCTTTTGCCTTTTCCCCCTAAAATAGATAACGAATGTCGAAGTTGTTCGTAAAAAGATTCACCTATATGTGAATCTTGGAAATCAATCGTTAACAACAGCAGCCCCTCCCAGTCAAATCACACATTAAGAGTTGATCGTCCGGGTGTTTTTCTTGATGCAGTTCAACTCTTTAGTAATATCTATTACATGTATATGGTTCTTGGGATTAATTATGAATTGAAAGTTTTAAAATAAAATAGAGCAGCCGATTCTAGTGAAAGTAACAACCTTTTGCACCATAAAAAAACACAACCCCGGTGAAGCTGAGGTTGTGTTTGTGTTTGTGTTTTAAGTATAAAATATGTTCTAATTTTGCATAACAAAGTCTTTCTCAACTTTTTCATCCTCTTCGAATACATGGAGAGTATTATACTTTGTATCTCGCTGTGCAGGAACTTTGCCAGCTTCACGGATTAATCGAAGAATCAAATTAGTGTCAACTTTATGTGTTGCCCCGGCAGCGGAAACAACATTTTCTTCCATCATCGTGCTACCAAAATCATTACATCCATAAGAAAGGGATGTTTTTCCTGTTTCAGGACCCATAGTTACCCAAGACGATTGGAAATTAGCAACATTATCTAAGAAAATTCGGGATATAGCTAAATTCTTTAAGTATTCACGAGAGGTAACTTTTTCACCTTTCATGTTTGTATTCTCTGACTGGAACGTCCAAGAAATAAATGCTAGGAAGCAATCAGTCTCATCTTGTGCATCCCGGACACGTTGAAGGTGTAAGGCTCTTTCTTCAGACGTTTCACCGAATCCAATGACCATTGTTGCAGTCCCGTGCATGCCGACTTTTTTTACCAGCTTCATCGTTTCAATCCATTCTTCCCACGTACCTTTTAAACGACTAATCCGACGTCTTGTGCGGTTATCAAGTATTTCTGCACCTCCACCTGGAACCGAATCAAGGCCTGCATCGTGAAGTTCTTGCAATACCTTTTCAATTGGCAAATCAGATACATCAGCCATTTTTCTGATTTCAGCTGGTGAGAAAGAATGCATTGTAATGTCAAACCTCTTTTTTATTTCTCGAAGAAGGTCTGTATAATAACTAAATGGAAGATTTGGATTTGTCCCACCTTGCATGAGAATTTCCGTTCCATTCACATCTTTTGTTTCCTGAATTTTATTAAATATTTCTTCATTATCTAGAACATATCCTTCTTTTGAACCAGGAGGACGGTAAAAGGCACAAAAGCGACAATAAGTATCACATAAATTCGTATAGTTAACGTTCCGTCCAATGACAAACGTTGTAACCGGTTCCGGATGCCACTTTAACATCATTTCATTGGCAACTTCACCTATTTTTTCTACCTCATCACTATCATAAAGTTCTACTGCATCTTCGACAGAAATACGTTTTCCCTGTCGGGCTCGATCGAGAATTTGATCAACACTCATTTTATTCCTCCATTCTCAAAACTGTACACTATTGTTTTATCGTAACATAAAACTGGGTATTTTTGCTTTAATTTTGCCCTCTTAGAAGTTGTAATTTTAATCTCATTCAAGGTAAAACTGATCGACTTGCCTTTCACTTAGCTCGGATTTATCGTTGATTCCGCTTGTTTTCGCCTTTCATATCAATTACTTCATTTAAATGTTTTACGCGTTCTAAAATACGTCTCGCCTTTAATTGATCAACTTTTTCAACGCCACCTCTTTGCGTGGAAGAGAGATGTATCTCTAATTCACTTAAATCAAAGTTTGACGTAAAGATTGTCGGGAGTTTTTCCATCATCCGGAACTGTAGTATAGCCCCTAAAATATCATCTCGGATCCAGTTTGACATGGTTTCCGCACCAATATCATCCATAATTAGAACAGGTGCTCTCTTGACCATATCCATTTTCCCTTGGTATGAACCATCAGAAATCCCATTTTTCAGTTCACGAAAAAAGTCCGGCGTATACACAATCATCGTTGTTACTTCTTCGTCGGCTAAATAATTAGCGATTGCTCCGACAAGAAATGTTTTTCCCACACCAAATGGTCCATGAATATAAAGGCCTTGACCGTCTTCGCCAGGATCGACTGATGCACAAAAAGCCATCGCCTTTGTAAAAGCGTTTGTCCTCGATGAATTGTCTTCATGAAAATCATCGAAGCTTACTTGCGTCATTTCTTTCGGTAGGTAAAGACTTTGCACAAAGGAAGCTTGTCTCTTTCGCTCCTCATCTTTTTTCTTCAATGAACAAGGTTTATATTGATTTTGAATTTCCCCGCGGTAAACATTCAAATCTGGTTGAAATCCTTGAATTAAGTTTGGACAGGCGTCTAGTCCGGGACATTGATCACAGTTGTTCCACTGTTGAGTAAATTGATAAAGTTCGTTGATTCCTTTTTCTATATTTTCATTAGTCATTTCCGGATTTTTATCGAGAAATAATTTAATACGATGGTTTTGCAACGTATTCTTCTTCAGTTGTTCAAATCGTTTTTCAAAACGGCCACCTGAAAACTGTTTTATTGACTGCTCAATGGAATCCATTTACGATTCCCCCTTTTGCTGCTTCTTCTTTTTTAACATTTCACGAAATTTCGCGGCTTCCTGCTTTGCCTTTTCCAAGTCTTCATCTGAACCTTGGTTCTTTTGCCAACCTTCTTCATCTTTCATCCATTTCGGAAGAGGTTCTTGTTTTACCGCTCCCGCATAGGCTGTTTTATTAGCATAAGCAGGTTGAGGATTCTTTTTAAACTCTTTGCTTTTTTGATTTTCTTTTTTAGCCAGTTCCATTGCTTCCTTCACTGTACGAATCTTTTTTCGTTTCCAATGATTAGCTATCTTGAAGGCAAGAGCTTTAGATAGTTTTTGATCATTCACCCTGAAAATATAATCTAGCAATACGTTAACAACACCTGGAGATAGCTTATATTCAAAGATCAGCTTTTCAATAATATCCATGTCACCTTCGTAGATCTTCGCTCCATCATTTAATTCTTCTAAATATTCGATCGGCGCCGTTGATTCAAAATAGAGGATAGTATGCTCTTCCTGCGTTTTAGGAGGTCCCGTGAAGCTTTTTTCCGTGTCACTTTGTTTCCTTAAACCTAACCGTGGCGGTTCATCCTTTTCGTTCATACGATACCTGCGCTTCGCCTGTTCCCGCAACTGTTCCACATCTAATTGATCCGTATGCAACATCGCATCTTGAACCATATTCGCCATATCCCTGGGCTCTAATTTATACATAAAGGCTAATTGATAGATTAACCGTTGACTGGTTTCTTTCTCTACTTCTTCCTTTGGAACAAAAGTAGGCAAATATGCTAGTAATTGTTGAAAATCAAATTCTTCCTCTGACATAGAATAAGAGGGTTTTTCACTATTTTGTCCTAATAATGGCACCTCAGAGAAAAGATTATCACTCATTTCCGAAGATCCACTTCTTATTTCTGATGGGTGGATCGAGGTGAAAACTTGATTAAAACCTTGCGTCACGTTTTCTAACCCTTCTGTCACTACATCATTTATTTGAAAATACGCCCGCAATTCACGATATTGTTCCTTACTGCCAATTTTATTATAAAGAAAAACACTTAAGAGGTCATCATGAAAAAACGCTGCCGGATTCATAGGTGAATGAATATAATAATAATAAACATATTCTTCCTCTTCTTTCTTCCGGAAAACGGTTAATAATCCTAACGCTTCTAATTTCTTTCGTTCTGAAAAAAGAAGGTCCAAGTGCTGTCCTGTAAAGGTCATTAAAGACTTATGAGTTCTTTCGATTTTTTTATCAGCCTGTTTTTGCACGTCTAAAGAAAGAGTCATATACAAGCTATAAGCTACAGAACCAATTAGTGGCTGGTAAAGTAACGTTAATACATCATGATCCCATGTATGTATACTATCTCTCATAAAAGCAATATAACGATTTGAAGGCAATACCTCTTTCCAATGCATTGTTATTTCACCTAATCCTTTTAAAGGCTCTGTTCATGATAAATTATGTTAAAGTAGCGAAAAATGGAGCTTTTATGCTCCATTCTAATGAATCTATTTCTTATTTTCACGGTCAATAAGATCTTTTAATTCATCAACAAATACGTTTATGTCTTTAAACTGACGGTAAACGGAGGCGAACCTGACATAAGCCACATCATCAATAACTACTAAAAACTCCATTACTTTTTCGCCAATCTGATGACTGCTAACTTCAGAATATCCTTGATTACGAAGATCTCTTTCAACATCTTCAGCAATAATTTCCAGTTTCTCCAAAGGAACCGGACGTTTTTCACAAGCACGAATCAAACCTCTTAATAGCTTTTCACGATTGTATTCTTCTCTGTTTCCATCTTTTTTCACGACAATTAAAGGTGTTTGTTCCACTCTTTCGAATGTAGTAAAACGATAGCCACAGTCCTCACACTCTCTCCGGCGTCGAATCGAACGGCTCTCATCACTTGGTCTTGAGTCTAAAACCCTTGTTCCATTGTGTTGGCAACTAGGACATTTCATGTGGCACACACCTCGTTTCTATCACTGTCTTACTCCTTGGTTAATTTGTCTCCTAGACTTGTCCCAACGAAAGGCAACCTTGAATCAAGTTCCTTATATAATTCCCGAATCAATTTACCACTGTAACCAAAATCAGTAAATATGATGGTATCCGTAGATACAGAAAAATCAATGGCGGTCCTGAAAGGTCGAACCATGATCACTGTGACAACCATAAATGCTTTTTTGCCTTTTTTGATACGAACGATGACTTCCCCATGTTCCTCTGAAATAGAAGTAACTTCATAGCCTTGCTTGGCACCAAACATTACCTCTAATTCTTTTATAACTTTATCCTTTGTCGTTTTATAATAGTGCGTTTTCAGTGTTTCATCAAAATGGTTTTCTTTTGTTTCCGTACCCGAACTGAAAATCTTATTTATTGTGTCTTTAAAACCCATTTATCATCCCACCTTATCACCTTAAGCATAGCAAGAAATAAGGAAATCTTCAATTGAAAATGTATACATTGTCATGGTAGTTATTATGAATGAGATACTATTTTTCCCGATAGTGTCGAAAACTAGGATATTTATATAGAATGTGAAAAACGCGTAGCGTCTTTTATTTAGAATTTCTTACCTTTCAACAAAAAAACAACGCCTTGTCCATTTACGAACAAAGCGCCGTTTTTAATTAAGAATAAGCTTGCACTACTTTGCTTTCTCCAACTCGAATTGGGCCCATGCCTCTTGGCACCTCTACAACTTCGGTTGTTTTTGCACTTAAAGCTTTGGAAATGTATTCGGAAGCTATATTTGGATCTATTCGATCTCCACACGTATATACATCTATACTAGCGTAACCGTGCTCCGGAAAACTGTGAATTGTTAAATGTGATTCACTAATAATGACAACTCCACTTACTCCATAAGGAGCAAATTTATGAAATGCCACTTCCCTTACCTCGGCGCCCGCTTCTAAAGCTGCATCAACGAATAATCTTTCGATATACTCAATGTTATTTAATTTATCTATGTCACAACCCCATAATTCTGCGATAATGTGACGGCCCATTGTTTCCATTATAAATCCCCCTTTTCCATATTAAAAAATCATGCCTTCAAATACATGCAGGAATCAATATTACTGGGGGAAAGTTAGTCCAGAGAGGTCCTAACCCTTTAAGTAATCCAGATCCCTTCTGTTACTTTAAAAACGAAGTTCACGGATGAAATTATACTTTGTTTGAAGGTCTTTTGCAAATGATTTTTTTACAGAAAAGGAGAAAATAGATCCTTTTGTAACGATTAAAGGCGTTAAGAAACGTAATTTTTAGATTTTAATTGGAGGCTATTCCCAATATATTTTGTTAAATCAACAATTCTACACGAGTATCCCCATTCATTATCATACCATGCCAGAACTTTTAGAGTTTTATCATGCATTATCGTGCTAAGACCATCAACAATGGAGGAATGCTCATTTCCATTAAAATCTGTAGAAACTAGTGGCTCATCTGTAAAAGACATAATACCTTTCATTGAATCTTCAGCTGCTGCTCTCAAGACTTCGTTCACCTCTTGTGCAGATGTCTTTTTGTTAACGTTTACCACTAAGTCAACTAACGATACATTTGGAGTCGGTACTCGTAATGCCATACCATGAAGTTTCCCTGACATGGCAGGGAGAACCTTACCAATTGCTTTTGCAGCTCCAGTAGTCGTAGGGATGATCGACTGACCACATGCCCGAGCTCTTCTTAGATCCTTGTGTGGATTGTCAATATTCCGTTGATCATTTGTATAGGAATGAATAGTTGTCATCATTCCAGACTCAATTTCAAAAGCATCATTTAACACGTTTACTACAGGTGCAAGGCAGTTTGTCGTACAAGAAGCATTAGATACTATATGATGCCGATAAGGCAAGTAGTCTTGATGATTCACTCCAAAAACAATTGTCAGATCTTCATCTTTACTAGGTGCGGTTATGATGATTTTCTTAGCCCCTGCTTCAATATGCATAGCAGCATCTTTTTTCGTCGTAAACATCCCCGTCGCTTCAATTACAATATCTATGTCTAACTCTCTCCATGGTAATTCTCTTGGATCTCTGTTTTGGCTGAGATTGATACGGCAGCCATTTAGTAAAAGGTGCTCTCCATCTCTCTCGATATTCTTCTTAAACGGACCATGCACCGTATCATATTTAATTAAATGCACCAACGTTTCTGCAGGATATAGAGCATTTATTGCTACAACCTCAATCCCACTTTCTTCAGAGCACTTCCGAAAAACCATACGACCTATTCTTCCAAATCCATTAATAGCAACACGAATCATTAAGCATCCCTCCGAATTATATATGTTATACTAATTACCTAATTACTGCTTTTTAGTATAACATATATTATTAAAAATCTGCCATTTTGTTTGTTTTAATTTATTCTTTTCTATATAATTGTTTTGTTTTAAAATAATTGTTTATTTCAGAAAAAAAAACCGTGAACGATATTTTTTCAAACTAGTAGCCTAAATAATGAAAAAAGGAGAAAGCTAATTAGCCCTCTCCTTTCTGCAACTTATGTAAAAATTTCTTCACTTGAAGCTCTGTTTCAGAGAAACTTCCTGAATTATCAATAATATATGATATACGGTCATCTTTCTTTTTTTCCGTTATTGGAATTTGAGATCGTATTCGGTGGTTAGCCTCTTCTTCTGTGTAATTGTTTCGCTCTTCCAATCTTGTCCGTTGGATTTCTTCCGGAACAAACACAAGCACTACTTTATCTGTTAAATAAAACAGGTTACTTTCAATAAGCAAAGGGATATCTAAAATAATAATAGGATATCCCTTTCGCTCTAATTGTTCCGCTTGATCTTTCATGTTGGCTCGAACAGAAGGATGGACGATCTCGTTTAACTTTTTTCTCATATCATCGTTTTTAAAAACGATTTCACCTAGTTTTGCACGGTCAATCGTTTTATCTTCTTTTAAGATTTCCTGTCCAAATGCTAAAACAATCTCCTCATAGGCCTCTTTTCCGGGAGTAACTACTTCCCGGGCTACTAAATCCGCATCAATAACCGGGATTCCTTCTTTTTTGAAGAGGTTTGATACGGTACTTTTACCGGTCGCAATTCCACCCGTTAACCCAATTATCATAATGCCTTTCCTCCTTAGTTTTTAACTAGGTCTATATTTTCCAAAGCCCAAGAATGATAAGTAAAAGGCCTGGTAAAAAGGTAAGTCCATTTATGTTGGAAGAGGTCATTAGTTTTTCGCCACTTAGTTTCCCTAAAGTTAAGAATAACCCGCACATGAACGCTACACTTACAGCTAATATGAGTGGAGACACACCAAGCAAAGCCGCACCTAACCCTGCACCAAAAGCATCCAATGATAGAGCGATCCCTAAAAGAACGGCTTCAGCCCCGGTAATGGAGCCCGAATCATCTAAATCTGCTTCCATAGGTTTACGTAAAATACGGATAACAATACCCAACTGTTTTAATTCAACATTCACGACCATCTTCTCTTCACTAATACCTTTTTTCTTACTGACCAAATGATGTCGAAAAACTTGGAACATTGCAAACATCCCAATTCCTATTAAAAGAAATCCTCCAAGTCTTTCCGCAGCTGCTACAGACAAATAGCCACCAAGACTTACTCCGACCCACATTGCTAATAACACAGAGGCTGCGGAACATCCCATTATAGATAGTATGGAGATAAACGGTAGTTTCATCTTTCTCAATCCGTATGTTACGCCTACCCCGAAGCTATCCAAACTAACTGCAAATGCTAATATTAAAATGGGCAACCATTCAACCATGGTAAGAACTCCTTTCGCATACTAAGTACTAAGCTACGTTAGTATATGGCAGGAGCCCATCCAATGTACTTGGGCGTAAATGAATTTATAAAGGAACTAAATTTTACTTTAATTAGCTACAAGCACGTTTTGCTTAAAATTAACTCGGCTGGCAGCTTGGACACGTATGCGTACCTCTGCCTCCAACCACAGTCCTTATGATCGAAGTATCGCAATCATGACACGGTTCTCCCTTACGTCCGTAAACATGAAGGCTTTGCTGAAACATTCCCATTTGACCTTGTCCGTTGACATAAGACTTTATTGAAGAACCTCCCATATCAACAGCTGCCTGAAGGGTGCCTCTAATCGCAATGTATAATCGTTCACATTCTGCAATGGTTACATTACTAGCTGGTTTCTCAGGATGGATTCTTGCTTGAAAGAGTGCTTCATCAACATAAATATTGCCTAGTCCTACTAAAATCGTCTGATCCAACAGTGCTGATTTTACTGCCCGGTTCGTGCGGTGCAGTCTAGTAAATAAGTCTTCCTTGGAAAATTCACTCGTCAATGGTTCTGGTCCTAGCTGGGACAATGGCAGTCTCTCTAATTCAGTTCCAATCGGAAACAAGTGCATCGTTCCAAATTTCCTGACATCTCCATATCTTAATTCCTTTCCACTCTTAAAGCGAAAACGTACATGAGTATGTGGCGCTACTTCTTCCTCACATGGATAAACTCCATATTTCCCTTCCATCCTCAAATGAGAAACCAATGTATAATCATCCAAGTATATGAGTAGAAACTTTCCTCTTCTTGCAATGGATCTAATCGTCTGTCCTGCTAACATTATCTTAAATTCCTGAACATCATCGGGATGTTTAATCATCTTTGGCCAGCCTACTTCAACTGATTCAATGGTTTCTTCTATTACTAATTCTGCTAACGTCCGTTTCACTGTTTCTACTTCTGGTAATTCAGGCATTTCTGTCACCTTCTCTAATAGCTTCTAAGTTCCATTCAAGGGTTTTTACGTTTTGAACAAAACAAAGGTTATTTTTCTTATTTATTTTGCATCATACCATGTTGCACCATACGAGACATCTGCTACTAGTGGAACATTCAGCTTTACAGCGTTTTCCATAACATCTAAAACAATCTTGTTCATTTTTTCTATTTCTTTTTCTGGAACTTCAAAAATAAGCTCATCGTGCACTTGTAATAGTAAGGTGGATTCCATTTGTTCTTCTTCTAATCTTTCTGCCATATCTACCATCGCTTTTTTGATAATATCCGCTGCACTTCCTTGTATCGGGGTGTTCATCGCTGTTCTTTCTGCAAAACTTCGCAGATTGAAATTACGGCTCGTAAGTTCAGGCAAATATCGTCTGCGATTAAGCATCGTTGTTACAAACCCTTTTTCTCGAGCTTCTTCCACAACGTTCTCCATATAATCTTTCACTCCAGGATAGCTTTCAAAGTAACGCTCAATAAACACCTTTGATTTTTTACGAGTAATACCAAGGTTTTGGGAAAGTCCATAATCACTAATACCGTAAACAATACCAAAGTTCACAGCCTTAGCTGTTCGTCTCATATTACTTGTTACATCTTCAGCACTAACCTCAAAAACGTCCATTGCTGTTTTTGTATGAATGTCGATACCCTCACTAAAGGCTTGAACAAGGTTTTCATCTTTCGATATATGAGCCAGTACTCTTAGCTCAATTTGAGAATAGTCTGCCGCCAAAATATAGGAGCCTTTCTCTTCAGCCACAAAAGCATGACGTATTTTTCTCCCCTCTTCCAAGCGAATCGGAATATTCTGCAGATTTGGTTCTGTAGAACTTAGTCTGCCTGTTTGTGTTAGTGACTGATTAAAAATCGTGTGAATTTTTCCTGTTTTCTGGTGAACTACTTTTAACAATCCTTCTATATACGTTGAGTTTAGTTTTCCTAACTGCCGATAGTGAAGGATAAGAGGAATCATTTCATGCTGGTCCTTCAACTGCTCTAATACCTCAGCAGATGTGGAATATCCTGTTTTCGTTTTCTTGACCACGGGCAATTGAAGCTTATCGAAAAGAATTTCTCCAAGTTGTTTCGGTGAGTTGATATTAAATTCCACGCCTGCAAGCTGATGAATTTCTGATTCCATTTTATTCAATTTCCCAACAAGCACTTCACCCATGTTTTCCAGTTCTTCTTTATCGATAGTTACACCATTCATCTCCATGTGTCCTAAAATAATGGATAGTGGCATCTCTAATTGCTCAAACAATTCCTGCTGCTCATTTTCCTGAAGTTCTTTTATCAAGTCATGTTTCAAATCAAGCACTGCCGCGGCTTTTCTTCCGATGTGCTGAGCCAATATCTCATTTACCGGTACTTGTCGTTTCTTTCCTTTTCCATAGATTACTTCATCAGTTTGTACTTTAAGGCTTTGTTTTCGATTCGCTATATCAGCCATTTCATGAGAGCTTGCTGAAGGGTCAATCAAATAAGAGGCTATTTGCACGTCAAAGACAACCCCATCTAGTCGAATGTCTTGCCAGCCTAATAGCGCCACTCCTCGTTTTGCATTAAAGATATATTTTTCTTTGTCAGGATCCGCTGCCCAATTTTTGAATACGTCACTTTCCATTGCAACCTCCGCAGGGAAATAAAACGCTCCATTATCATTCGCAACAGATAGCCCAATAATTTCAGCTTGATGATAGTTCTCTCCTAGTGCTTCAATAACGAGAGCAGATGGACTGATTAACATGTCATCTGTTACTTCTTCCACTAATTGAATGTCCATATCCTCTATCTCTTCTTGAGCAACTGCTTCACCAGAACCGATACGATCTAATAAAGAGGCAAATTCTAACTCTTTAAATAGCTCTATTAATTTTTCTTGATTTCTTTCTCCCAGTTCCAACGCATCTAGCTTCACATCAACAGGAGCATCAATCATGATCGTTGCAAGCTCTTTACTCATAAAAGCTTGTTCTTTGTTTTCAGTTAAGTTTTCTTTTAGTTTTTTTCCGGAAATTTCGTCAAGTGATTCATATACACCTTCAACTGTCTTATACTGTTTCAAGAGCTTAAGAGCTGTTTTTTCTCCAACTCCCGGTACACCGGGAATATTATCGGAACTATCACCCATTAACCCTTTCATATCAATAATTTGGTTAGGTGTGATTCCATATTTTTCATCGACTAAAGATAAATCGTATGTATCTACATTCGTGATGCCTTTTTTAGTTAAGGAAACATGCACTTTATCTGTAACGAGTTGCAGTAAATCTTTATCACCAGTGTAAATCTTCACATCCCAATCTGGGTCTTTTGCAGTTTGAGTAGAGAGTGTTCCAATAATATCATCTGCTTCATAATTAACAACTTCAAAGTGCTGGATATTAAAAGCTTTAAGCAAATCTCTCATTACTGGTAACTGTTCAGAAAGTTCGGGCGGAGTTTTCTGTCTCGTCCCTTTATACTCTTTAAACGTCGAGTGACGGAACGTCGTTTTTCCCGCATCAAATGCTACCAGCATATGAGTCGGTTGTTCGTCTTCCAATATTTTTAACAGCATCGTCGTAAAACCGTATATTGCATTTGTATAGACACCTTTGTTGTTATTCAATAACGGTAGCGCGAAAAATGCTCGGTATGCAATACTGTTTCCATCAATTAAAATTAACTTTTTCATTTTTTAACCCCTTTTCTGTTCCTATTCCATAATGCTATTTTATCACGAAAGCTTCTAGAAGAACAAAAGCTAGTGTGATCTTTAAAGCCACCACTATTTAAGCTCAAGGGCGAACTTCCCTTGATGCGTGTGGCGTAAAGATAGCTGTCACCTTATAAATTCTTACCTTGTACAAAAAGGAACAAAACTCGTGGAGAGCTTTTGTTCCTTTCATGGGGTGTGAAACTAATGACTCCTTTAGTAGGTCGAAATGTGTAAGATAATATAGCGCACGTGTAAAGATTTTATTAACGTCCATTCCTATCAATCACATACTTTTTGATTCTTTTTTTTCCTTTAAAATGACCAAACGAAAAACGGTTCCTCTGCCTAAATCACTGTCTACGGAAAGCTTTGCACCATGAGCTTCAGCTAAATGTTTAACAATGGCAAGACCTAGTCCCGTCCCACCTGAATTTCTGCTTCTAGCTCGCTCTACCCGGTAAAAACGCTCGAATATTCGTGGGATCTCTTTTTTATTAATTCCAATTCCAGTATCTTCTACTTCCATTAGTACCGTTTCAGCCTGTTCCTTTACTCGGATTGTGATGATCCCTTCTTCAGGTGTATAAGCAATTGCGTTAACAATCAGGTTAATAAGTACTTGCTTTAAACGGTGAGGATCAGCTTCTACCCAAGTATCCCCTTGTATTTTTGTTTCAATTCTCATTTTTTTAACCTTGGCTTTATCATTAAGAATCAAAAGAACATCAGCAATTAATGACTCAATATTAACTTTCTGCCAATTAAGTTGAAAATGATCTCCTTCTATTTTTGATAACTCCAGTAAATCTGAGATTAATCCTTCTAATCTTTCCGATTCATTGGCTATGATTGTTAAGAATTTTTTACGTAGCTTTTCATCATTCATAGCACCATCCAGCAAGGTTTCCGTAAAACCTTTTAGCGACGTTACTGGAGTTTTTAGTTCATGCGAAACGTTAGCAACAAAATCCTTTCTAGCCTGTTCTAACTTTTTTAACTCCGTAACGTCATGGAAAACCAAGACAATACCCTTTAGCTTTTCATCATGTCCAATTATCGGGGCCCCATGAACATCAACATGGCGGAAATATATGCCAACAGGAATTTTTATTTGCCGACGAGTTCTTTTTTCCGATAAAAATATTTCCTGAATGAACTTGTTAACGTATTTATGTTTAATTACTTTATAATAGAGATTATTTTTCCACTGATCTGTATTCTCATCAAATATATCTTTGCAAGATCGGTTGACGAGAGTAATGTCTCCTTTTGTGTTAATCAAAATGAGCCCACTACCCATGTTCTCAATTAACGTTTCCAATCTTTCTTGCTGGATTTCATACGTATTTGTTATTTGTTGAAGATTCTCTGCAAGAACATTTATAGATCGGTTTAACTCCCCTGTCCGATAATCAGAAACATCAAACGTTCTTGCTTGAAAATTCCCTTTTGCAAGTTCATTAGAAACTCTTCTTGCTTCTTCCACTGGTTTTACCATCTGATTTGTAATCTTGGTTGTTAAAAGAACAATAATGACAAATGCAAGAAAAAATGAAACGATTAGGAACGTCCAAATACTTTGATACACCGAATTTAGTTCATCCATAGCTAAACTTAAACGAAGATAACCCCTTACTTCTCCATTATCCTCCAAGGGAATAGCATAATAAAGCAACTCCTCATTAACCGTTTTACTAACCCTCACAGATCGTCCTGCAGTACCGTTTTTGATCACTTCCTGGATTTCTGGTCTCGATAGTCTATTGTCCTGATCTTCGAGATTACCTGTACTCTCCGCCAATGCTTCGCCTTGCGCATCCATAATCGTGATACGAATGTCTAATCGTTCTGCTAACTCAATGACTGTATTTTGTAAAACTTCTGTCTCATTTAACTCAATGTCTTCTATGTGATAAGCGATGGCTAATGATTCTTTTGCAATTCGATCGTTCATACCTTCTAAGTAAAAATCTTTAAATAGTGGGCCTAATATAGCACCTAAGCTTGCAAGTACAATTAGGATAATCAACGAAAGTGGTAAAATAAGTCTATATTTATAACTACTCATGTTTTGGCGGATCCTCTAATTTATAGCCTAATCCTCTAATCGTTTTTATATAAACTGGCTTTTTCGTATTTGGTTCTATTTTTTCCCGTAAGTGACTAATATGAACATCGACAATTCTAGTATCGCCGACAAATTCATAATTCCACACAGCATTTAATAGCTGGTCTCGCGTGAGAACTCTTCCCATGTTATTCACTAAATAAACGAGCAACTCAAATTCCTTAGGAGTAAGTTCTAAGGGCTCATCTTTTAAATATACCTCGTAATTGTCGGGAAATATATTTACATCACCTATGGTCAATTTAAGGGATTTGACTTCCGTTTCATTTGTGGAGGACTGCTTCCCTGAACGTCTTAATATCGCTCTCACTCTAGCAACTACTTCTCTTGGACTGAATGGTTTTGTTAAATAATCATCTGCTCCTAGCTCGAGTCCAAGAACTTTATCAAACTCATCATCTTTTGCAGTTAACATAAGTATAGGTGTCATTATTTTGTTTTGCCTTAACTCTTTGCACACTTCTAGTCCATCGATTTCTGGAAGCATAAGATCTAAGATAATTAAATCGTAAGCATTCTGCATCGCTTTTTCAAGTCCCAACTTCCCATCCATGGCCGTAGTAACTTGAAAACCTGCTTGCTCAAGATTAAATTGAAGTAATGTCAAAATGGATTCTTCATCATCTACAATTAGTAGTTTTTGTGCCATTTTCGTTCCCCCCAGATTGCTTTGTCTGATAATTCATCAAAGCTATTTATCACATTTTTAGTGACACTGTCTTTTTTATCTTACTACAAATAGCACCTTTCACAAAGATTTCTTTTGAGTAATTCCCAATTTTTTCATTCTTTATTGTATGCGATGTAAGTCATATTTAATGGTTTGAATCATAAAAACGCGTAGCGCCTTTTATGATGTACAGCGTGATCTTTAGCCACCACGAGTAGCACCTATGTATTTGCGTGTAGGTGCTAGTTGCTAAAAAAAGCCCCATCTTTGTGATGAAGCCATTCCTTCTATTTACCTCTTTATACTACTTGATCAGCTGCATTTAATCCTAAAATTTTTTTATCCATAATCTTCTCGGCTGGTCTAAACCTACACTAGCTTACCTCATAAAAAAAATCCGATATATTATCGGATTTCTTAAAGAAAAACTTATTTCACAAGTTTCATTACTTCTTTAACAGAATCAACAGACTTATCAAGAGAAGCTTTTTCATCCTTGTTTAAATCGATTTCGAATATCTTCTCAATACCATCTCCACCAATGACAGTCGGAACACCTAGATAAAGATCTTGATAACCATATTCACCTTCTAGATAGGCAATAGTAGGGAGAATACGTTTCTTATCTTTCAGGATTGCCTCTACCATTTGTACAATAGATGCTGCAGGAGCATAATAGGCACTTCCATTACCCAGAAGATTAACTATTTCTCCTCCACCTTTACGAGTACGTTCTACAATAGCATCTAAACGCTCTTTGGAAATTAAGTTTTCTAAAGGAATACCTCCAGCAAAACTGTATCGTAACATAGGTACCATATCATCACCATGACCACCTAAAACGAAACCAGTTACATCTTCCACAGAAACATTTAGT
This sequence comes from Salipaludibacillus sp. CF4.18, assembly GCF_051262595.1. NCBI lineage: Bacteria > Bacillati > Bacillota > Bacilli > Caryophanales > Bacillaceae > Salipaludibacillus > Salipaludibacillus sp. CF4.18. The sequence continues at coordinate 178,673 of NZ_JBIMEV010000005.1, read as the reverse complement.
TCTTGTGCAACAAAAGTATTGAATCGGGCCGTATCTAATACTCCAGATTGTCCGATAACACGATTCTTAGGGAACCCTGATTCTTTGAATACTGTGTACGTCATTGCGTCAACAGGATTTGTAAGAACGATAATGAAACAATCCGGTGAGTATTTTACAATTTCCTTTGTAACGCTCTTCATAATACCTGCATTCGTACTAACGAGGTCATCACGACTCATCCCGGGTTTTCTAGGGATTCCGGCTGTAATAACAACGATATCAGAATCAGCAGTGTCTTTATAATCAGAAGTACCAACGATATTAGCATCAAATCCTTGGACAGGGCTAGCTTCGAGCATGTCTAAAGCCTTCCCTTTCGTTGGATCTTCGCTTTGTGGAATATCCACTAGAACAATATCTCCCAGTTCTTTTTGAGCAGCCATTAATGCCGTAGTCGTCCCAGTGAAACCGCCACCAACAACAGTTATTTTTCTACGTTTAATTGTCATCTCTATCGCACTCCTCTTCTTATTACGTTTATTATGAAAGAAGTCTTTAAACAGGTTATTACCATAAAATCTCACATCAATGCATGAGTAGCTCCTCCAGTAACAGATAATTATCTATTACTGCAGAAGCTCTTTCACACACCGGATTTATCATTGCTTATCTATAAAATCCAGCTTGTAGATAAGCAAACTTTATTTATTTTTCACTAACACTCTTACAAGTTTTTAATTAGAGCATCTCCAAATTCAGAGCACTTCACTTCTGTTGCTCCATCCATTAATCGAGCGAAATCATAGGTAACAGTTTTACTTGCAATTGTTTTATCCATAGAGTTCTCAATTTTATCAGCAGCTTCTCCCCAACCAAGATGACGAAGCATCAGTACACCCGACAAAAGCAATGAAGAAGGATTTACTTTATCTTGTCCAGCATATTTCGGTGCAGTACCATGAGTAGCTTCAAAAATTGCATGACCAGTATCGTAGTTAATGTTCGCTCCAGGAGCGATACCGATTCCACCTACTTGAGCAGCTAGTGCATCGGAAACATAATCTCCGTTAAGGTTCATCGTTGCTACAACATCAAACTCTTTTGGACGAGTTAAAATTTGTTGAAGGAAGATATCGGCAATAGAATCTTTAATGATAATTTTGCCTTCAGCTTCTGCTTTAGACTGTGCTTCATTTGCTGTATCTTTCCCTTTTTCTTCAACGATACGATCATATTCAGCCCATGTGAATACTTTGTCACCGAATTCTTTTTCAGCTAATTCATAAGCCCAAGTTTTAAAAGCACCTTCTGTAAACTTCATAATGTTTCCTTTGTGAACAATCGTTACACTCTTTCGGCCTTCATCAATTGCATACTGAATAGCAGCTCTCACAAGACGATGAGTTCCTTCTTCGGAAACAGGCTTAATTCCAATTCCTGAAGTTTCCGGGAAACGAATTTTAGTAGCTCCCATTTCATTTTGTAAGAAATCAATAAGTTTTTTCACTTCATCTGTACCTTTTTGGAATTCAATTCCAGCATAGATATCTTCAGAGTTTTCACGGAAGATTACCATATCCGTATCTTGTGGTCGTTTAACTGGAGAAGGTACTCCTTCAAACCAACGAACAGGACGAACGCACGAATATAAATCAAGTTCTTGACGAAGTGCTACGTTTAACGAGCGGAATCCTCCACCAATTGGCGTAGTCAAAGGCCCTTTGATCGCGATAATATATTCACGAATTGTATCTAAAGTTTCTTCAGGTAACCATTCACCTGTCTTATTATGTGCTTTTTCACCAGCAAGAACTTCTTTCCAATGAATCTTTTTCTCTCCGTTATAAGCTTGTTCAACTGCTGCTTCAATGACACGAGATGCAGATTTCCAGATATCTGCGCCAATTCCATCACCTTCGATATAAGGGATAATTGGTTCATTTGGTACATCTACAACACCATTGTTTACTGTAATTTTTTGTCCTGACATAAAAAAATACCTCCTATTAATTATATGTAATTAAATTATTGAGAGGAAAAGGAATAGCTCTTCCCTTCCCACCCAATTATAACATATCTTATCTGTTTTCCATTGGAATCCACTTTTGTTTATCTGGTCCTGTGTACTCAGCGCGTGGACGAATCAAACGGTTATTATCAAACTGCTCTAAAATATGAGCGATCCAACCGGACATGCGACTTACTGCAAAAATCGGTGTGAAAATATCGTGCTCAATACCGAGGCTATGATAAACGGATGCCGAATAGAAATCAACATTGGGGAGAAGTCCCTTTTCATTTGTGACAACTTCATCAATTTTCACACTCATATCATACCACTTGGATTCTCCAGTGATTTCAGTGAGTTGACGAGACATTTCTTTTAAGTGTTTCGCTCGTGGATCTCCATCTTTATATACTCTGTGACCAAATCCCATAATCTTTACTTTACGCTCTAAAGCATCTTTAATATAGGGTTCTGCATTTGAAACATCACCGATTTCAGAGAGCATTGCCATTACTTGTTCATTTGCTCCACCATGAAGAGGGCCTTTAAGGGCACCAATTGCAGCGGTAATTCCAGAATACATATCAGATAATGTAGCCACACACACTCTCGCAGTAAACGTTGAAGCGTTCAACTCATGATCGGCATGTAGAACTAATGCTTTATTGAAAGCTTTTACTGAAATATCATCAGGTTCTACTCCATTAAGCATATAAAGGAAATTAGCTGCAAAACTTAACTCTTCTTTTGGAGCTACAGGTTCTTTGCCTTTTCTAATTCTTGAGAAAGCTGTTACGATTGTTGGAATTTGTGCTTGAAGTTTGACTGCTTTTTTAAGATTAGCATCTTTGTCCTGGTTATCCGCATCCTCATCAAATAATCCTAAGTTAGATACAGCTGTTCTTAAAGCTGCCATCGGATGTACTTGATCAATCGGATAAGTTTTCATTTGCGCTAATACAGCGTCCGGAACTTTTGAAGCTGCTGCTAATTCTTTTTGGAAAGCGTCTAATTCCTCTTTATTAGGAAGTTTTTTATTCCAAAGAAGGAAAACTACTTCTTCAAAACTAGCGTGATCCGCTAAATCGTCAATGTTATACCCATTGTAAGTCAAAACTCCGTCAATTATAGAACTCACACTCGACGTAGTAGCAACTACACCTTCTAATCCTTTAGTCGTACTCATACTATCTCTCCTTTACATGAAATATAATTTTTTCTCATTTTAAGCCGGTTACTAAGGTCTAAAGAAAAATGAATCAATACTGCATTTTGAATGGTAGAATATCATTCACGCCAGTCACCTTTAAAATTCATTATCCTAAAATACTTTTGTGTAAACATTTTCTTCTATTACCGAAGAAAACTAAGCGAAAGATAATTGATAGCGGTTACGTAAATTGTTAGAAATGAAATTCAAACATTCTTCATCTTCTATGTATTTGACCTTATTCCTATCTATTATACCATTTATGAAACTTTTGTGAACGTAAACTTTCAAAACAATTAAAGATGCAGACTTATACTATTATTTTAATTTGTTTATACATTCACATTAATCCGTTGCTCTTCAACCTCCAAAAGAAGAAAAAAAATCTGCAATTCTCATTGCTAGGTAAGCAATACCAGCACCTATTAACGGTCCAACGGCAACACCATTAAAGACAGCAACTGCCAGTATTGTTCCAAATACTAACGCGACCGTAATATGAGGGTCTGATTTTAACAACTCAATGCCATTTGCAGCAATGACTGCGACTAGTATTCCAGAGGCAAGCGCAATCCAAGCATAATACGATTTCATCGCATCCTGTAGCTCCCTGAATCCAATTTCCCCGGTCACTATTGGAACCAGCACTGCAATCGTAATAATCGTAACTCCTATATTAATCCCTTTTTGTTGAGCTATCGGCAGAATTTTATCACCAAGACCACTAAATTTTACAACTAATAAAAATGTCACTGCTATGATAAGTGATTGATTTTTAGCAAACAATCCGATCGCTAAAAGAATCAACATAAATATAGTGGGCTGGCTCATCAAATTCTTCCTTTCTATTCCTACTTACTCCGATATTTTATCATATATCACTAAACAAACACATTATCTTGCATTTCCTTAATTTTAATAAAGCTTGTTTCATATCTTTATTTACCAAGCATAAAATACCATATCAAAAGAATACGCGTTATTCACGCTAGTTACGTATAAATCTTTTTAAAGGAGACAACAAATAATGAGTTCTTCACGAAGGCCTATTGAATGGGGACGTGTATATATACTACTGGGAACAATGATAGGAACTGTTTTAATTATTCTTATCTCCATTATCTATTTTTACCCATTTTTAATTGCTATTGCTTTTTCATTACTGTTTCTCCCTTTCGTAAACTATTTAGAGAATAATTGGAACTGGAATCGTACAAGTGCTACTCTGATCATTATTAGTATTTTTATCTTAATTTTTCTAGCTCTCACCACTTTTATAATCGCTGAATTTGTACAAGGGTTATCCCATTTGATGAAAATATTACCCCCCCATATAGAAGAGAGTACAGAAGTGATACATCTTTGGATAGATAATGTTATTCTGCCCTTCGTAACCGATTTAACAAAATTTTCTGCAGGATTGGCAACAGATACTAGAGCAACGATAGATTTATCCCTTGATCAGCTGTTTAGTAATGCAGGAAATCAAATTGGGGAGTTGATACAATACGTATTAGCTAAACTGCGGAATTTTTTTATTTCTCTTCCTCACGCTTTTGCTATGATCTTATTTTCGTTACTTGCGTCTTTCTTTATAACGAAAGATTGGCCTCGTCTGATGTATTTTATTGATAAGTACCTTCCTCTAAAAGTGAATCACCTTACAAATAATGTTTTTCACGAATGGAAAAAGGCAATGGGAAGCTATTTATTAGCACAAGCGACTCTTGTTATCATTACTGGTTTGATCGTGTTAGTAGGTTTGTTAATTTTAAAAGTTGAATATGCTTATACAACCGCCCTGCTTCTTGCCCTGGTTGATATTGTTCCTTATGTAGGAACAGGGATTATATTTATACCTTGGATTATTTTTTCTTTTTTCAATGGTAGTTGGAGCATGGCGATTGGTCTGTCTATTCTTTACGGAGTAGTCGTTGTCCAGAGGCAAGTGTCCGAGCCAAAATTGATCGCCCATCATATGGGAATGCCTACACTACTCCTTTTATTTACGATGTTTGCTTGTTATCAATTTCTGGGTTTTATCGGTGTTCTGTTCGGTCCATTTCTGTTAATGATTATTCAATCATTTATTAGAGCAAACGTTTTACAAGAAATATATTATTTTATTCGTCCTTAGTGACTATTATCTTAGAGAAACATGGCGGTATTATCTAACTTAACACTTATATATATTCTCAATTAAAAAAGCCTCAAGTTACTAACTTGAGGCTTTTTTAGCGTTTTCTATTCCAGGGATTGTTAGAAACAAAAACAACATTTCCTGATTTCATTGCTCTTTGTATGAATTTTAGCAAGAAGCCCTTGAAAACTGCCCTTGTTTGTGGAATTAATAGAAAAAAACCGATTGCATCTGTGATAAAGCCTGGAGTTAATAAAACAACTCCTCCAACTAGAATACAAATACCATCTAACAAGACTCCACTAGGCATCTGACCTTGAGAAGCCTGCATTTGAGCTGTCCTAATAGCATTCAAACCTTCTTTCTTAGCTAACGTAGCACCAATAATTCCGGTAAGGATGATTAAAATAATCGTCATTGGAATACCGATCACATTCCCTGAAAGTATTAATACAAAAATTTCCAAAGCAGGAACTACGATTAAAAGTAACAAAAATATTTTACCCATTGTTTTCTTCCTTTCAATTTCAAGTAACTTTTATAGAATAAATCTTTGAAAATGGCTGTTACCTAAAAGATTGATGCTTCTAACGCAAAGCGTCTTTTGTTAAATACAGCGTTATCTTTCGCCACCATCAAAGCTTCAAGGACGCCCTTCCCTTGATGATTGTGGCGTAAAGATAGCTGTCATCTTATACTTTCTTACCTTCTAAAAAAATGTCACCAAAGATCTCTGTGACCTTTGATGACATCCTTATTATATATTATAAAATACTTGCATGCCCTTTGTAAATCTTTCCGTGTGTTCCATCTACCGTTATTTCATCACCGTCAGTAAACATTTGAGTAGCATTTTCAACGCCTACAATAACAGGTACTCCAAGATTTAAACCGACAACTGCTGCATGAGAGGTTAGTCCACCTTGTTCTGTGATAACTGCAGATGCCTTTTCAAAGGCAATCATCATGTCACGATCCGTGCTTTTCGTAATAATGATGTCCCCTTTTTGTGTTTTAGCAATTGCTTCTTCCGCGGTATTTGCAACAACCACGTTGCCTGTAGCCGATCTTCTTCCAATACCTTGACCTCTAGCTACTACTTCTCCAATAACATGTACTTTTAAGAGGTTTGTAGTACCCTTTTCTCCAATTGGAACACCAGCTGTAATTACTACTAAATCACCATTTTTCACGAGACCACTTTTAAGCGCTCCATCGACTGAAAGTTGTAGCATTTCATCTGTAGATTCCACTGTTTTACCGACCTGAGGAAAAACTCCCCAAACTAGAGCTAGAGAGCGACAAACGCGCGCACTATGAGTAACAGCAATAATAGGTGATTCCGGTCGATACTTAGAGATCATTTTTGCTGTATGTCCACTTTGCGTTGCTGTCAATATAGCTGCTGCATGCAAATTTAATGCAGTATGGGAAACAGATTGACTGATAGCTTCTGTGACAGTATGCTCACTTTCTTTTGATATTCTCTTAAGAATGTCTTCATGCTCCAATGCTGTTTCTGCCTTTACGGCGATATTTCTCATCGTAATAACAGATTCTACTGGATAAATCCCTGCTGCTGTTTCTCCAGAGAGCATAATTGCGTCAGTGCCATCAAAAATAGCATTCGCCACATCACTTGCCTCTGCACGGGTTGGACGCGGGTTACGCTGCATGGAATCAAGCATTTGCGTAGCAGTTATGACCGGCTTCCCTAATCTATTACATTTTTTAATAAGTTCTTTTTGCACTAAAGGTACATCTTCAGGAGGAATTTCAACACCTAGATCTCCACGCGCAACCATTAATCCGTCAGATACCTCAAGAATTTCATCGATATTATCGACACCTTCTTGGTTTTCTATCTTCGGAATGATTTGAATGTGGTGTGCGTGATGTTTTTCAAGTAATTCACGTATTTCTAATACATCAGAAGCTCGTCTTACAAAAGATGCAGCAATAAAATCTACATCTTGTTCAATACCAAACACAATGTCACTTGCATCTTTCTCAGTAATACCTGGAAGGTTTACACTGACATTAGGTACATTCACGCCTTTTTTATTTTTAAGAACACCACTGTTAATAACTTCGGTAATTAACTCACCTTCACCAATTTCTATCACTTTAAGTTCAATTAAACCATCATCTAAAAGGATTGTTGAACCTACATGAACGTCATTAATTAAGTTCGGATAAGAAACTGAAAATTGATCTTTATTACCTATAATTTCAGTCATTGATACTTTCACAGTGCTGCCTTTAATTAACTCAGCTACTCCGCCTTCTAGAGTTTGCGTTCGGATCTCCGGACCTTTCGTATCCAAAAGAATGGCTACGTTGTGGCCTGTTTTTTCAGCTACCTCACGGATATTTTTAATACGCGCACCATGCTCTTCGAAGTCGCCATGTGAAAAGTTAAGGCGTGCTACGTTCATTCCCGCAGCGATAAGATCTGTTAATTTTTCTGGTGACTCACTTGCTGGTCCGATTGTACATACAATCTTTGTCTTTCTCATTGTAATTCCTCCTTTAAATTCTAACTCTTTATCTGTTTATTTTCTGAGTCTGTCATTTTTCTCACACGAAAGCTAGGACAACATAATGTCCTAGCAATGAAATCGCACAGAAGTAAAATTTTAATTTAAATTAAATAGACAGTTCTTTTGACAGCCTATACATTTCTTCATCAATCTTATGACCTCTGGCTAGCGCTTCATCGATATTATGTGAAACAAGTTTATTATTTTCAATTCCTACCATTTTGCCTTCTTGTCCTTCTAACAACAATTCCACAGCCTTCGCCCCTAATCTACTTGCTAAGACTCTGTCTTGCGCTGTAGGAGAGCCACCTCTTTGAATATGGCCTAAAACTGTCACTCTTGTTTCCAAGTCGGTTTTACTCTGAATTTCTTTACCGATGTCAACTCCAGAGCCTACTCCCTCTGCGACCATAATAATACTGTGCTTCTTACCTCTGTCATGGCCTCTTTTTAAACGCTTAATAATATCATCCATATTATCTTCGACTTCAGGAATCATTATGGTTTCCGCACCATCAGCCAATCCTGACCATAGGGCTAAATCACCTGCATGACGACCCATTACCTCAATAACATATGTACGTTCATGTGAAGTGGCAGTGTCCCTAATCTTATCAACAGCGTCAATGACTGTATTAAGAGCTGTATCAAACCCAATTGTAAAATCAGAACCAGGAATATCATTATCAATCGTTCCGGGAACGCCAATTGTTGGATAACCATGTTCTACAAGTTTCTCAGCACCTCGGAAAGAACCATCTCCTCCAATAACTACAAGTGCTTCAATTCCAAATTTCTTAAGTTGCTCAATACCCTTTTTTTGACCTTCAATCGTTTTAAATTCTTCGCAACGAGCTGTGTAAAGCATTGTGCCTCCACGGTGAATGATATCTCCCACCGATCCAAGCTCAAGTTTTTTTATATCTCCGTTGATTAGTCCAGCATAACCATAATAAATGCCATATACTTCAAGATCATGGTAGATCGCTTTTCTAACAACTGCTCGAATAGCTGCATTCATACCTGGTGAATCCCCACCACTTGTTAAAACACCAATTCGTTTCATTCTTTCCAGTCACCTCAATTTTTTAGCTACCTAATTTTTAATATGTGTTAAAAATACCATTTTCATTTATTAAAAACAATAGAAACGGGACGTATGTAAAAAGGCTTCCTCAAATAAGAGAAAGCTGAATGCCTATTCTTTAGCAATGAGACCGTTTTCATCGTCAAATTCGCCTATTTTATTAAATTTTTCATATCTTTTTTTCACAAGGTCATTTCTGTCTATTTTATTTAATTCTAACAAAGCACTTTTCAACGTTTGTCGAATATAACCTGACTGAGCTTCTAAATTACGATGAGCCCCACCACGTATTTCAGGAATCATTTCATCAATTAATTCCAATTCTTTCAAATCAGGAGCAGTTATTTTCATTGTCTCTGCAGCCCTTTTAGCTTGTCCCGCGTCTTTCCAAAGTAATGCAGCAGCACCCTCAGGCGAAATAACAGAATAGGTCGAATTTTCCAACATACATATTCTATCTCCAACGCCTAGCGCTAATGCTCCGCCACTTCCGCCCTCCCCAATGACTATACAAACGATAGGAACACGAAGTCCTGCCATTTCAATTAGGTTTTTTGCGATAGCCTCACTTTGCCCTCGTTCCTCCGCAGATTTTCCAGGATATGCCCCTTTTGTATCTATAAAACAAATTACCGGACGATTAAATTTTTCTGCCTGCTTCATGAGTCTTAATGCTTTTCGAAAACCTTCAGGATGGGGCATTCCAAAATTTCTTTTTAAATTGTCTTTTGTTCCTTTGCCTCGTTGATGACCGATAACAGTTACTGGTTCCCCCTCAAACTTTGCAATCCCACCAACAATAGCTGCATCGTCGCCGTAAAACCGGTCTCCATGAAGCTCCATGAAGTTAGTAAATAGATGTTCAATATAGTCCAATGTAGTTGGGCGCTTACTATGTCGGGCAAGTTGAACCCGATCCCAGGCTGTCATATTTCCATAGATATCTTCTTCCAGTTGCTCGAGTCTCACTTCCAATTTTTTAATTTCATCAGAAAGATCAATATCTTTCTCCCTTGTGAATGTTTTCAGCTCGGAAATTTTATTTCTCAGCTCAATAATAGGTTTCTCAAATGGCAATTGTTCAGACATTCTAATCCTCCTTCCTTTATGACTTTACGAAGTTTGGTGAATTTCTAAAATATTGGTTAATGTTGACTTCATATTTTTTCTCGGTACCACTTGATCTAACTGTCCGTGATCCAACAAAAATTCAGATGTTTGAAAATCATCTGGAAGCTTCTGTCGAATTGTTTGTTCAATAATACGACGTCCGGCAAAGCCAATCAATGCTTTCGGTTCAGCAAGATTTATGTCACCGAGTGAAGCAAAGCTTGCTGATACTCCGCCGGTTGTAGGATGCGTCATTATACTAATAAATAGAATCCCTTTTTCATGCAGAAGATTCAGAGCAGTGCTAGTTTTAGCCATCTGCATTAAACTGAATACACCTTCTTGCATCCTGGCTCCACCAGAAGCTGCAAACATGATAAACGGTTTTCGCTCATCTGCTGCAATCTTGATCGCCCTGCACATCTTTTCTCCGACAACGGAACCCATACTCCCCATTCGGAATCTTGGATCCATCACTCCGATAATAACTTCCATACCGGAAATTGTACCACTACCAGTTACTACGGCCTCATTTAACCCCGTATTTTTTCGATCCAATGCTGATTTCTCTTTATAATCCGGGAAATTCAGTGGGTCCTTTGCAACCATGTTTTTATCAAACTCTTGAAAACTACCTTCATCCAATGTCATTTCGATACGTTCGGTTGAAGATAAACGGTGGTGATATTCACAATGATCACAAACTAGCAGGGTTTTCTTCAATTCTTTGAAATATATAATGGACTTACACTGTGGGCACTTCGTCATTAAACCTTCTGGTACTTCTTGTTTCGCTTGTTCAGAAGGAATTGTTGCGTATTTTTTCTTTTTCGTAAATAAATCTCTTATCACTGTTTCACCCCATAACAATCTCATTCGGCTAGAATAATTTTCGTTTTATCATACCTTGTACTCATCTAAAAAACAAGGTAGCCTCCAGGATTTTTGCACTAGTTCTGTCAAAACCTGCTGTTTTCCAAGTGATTTTTCAAAGCCGAGACAGCCTTCTCTTCGTCTCCCAGAGCAACTGATTCATAAATAATGAAGTGTTCTTTCATGGAATCCTCAGGTCTTCCTTGTCTTGAGAGAGATTTTTTTAATGCGATCTTACTGTATTCTACTAACGGTTTCCAAATATTTAAAATAAGATTATTATGACTGCATTCTACTAATGTTTTGTGAAACAAATAGTCTTCTTCTACCGGAATTTCACCACCTGACCAGGTGGCGTGTGAAGCCTCGATATATGATTTAAGTTTATGAAGTTGCGGCTCTGTAGCTCGCGTACATGCAAGACGGACAGCTTCGACCTCAATAAGCTTTCTTGTCTCTGTAACATCACGTCTTGCTTGCTTATCCTTCAAGAAAAAATTTGCTAGAACTTCAGCCAATCGATGACTGCCGGATTGTTGAATAAAGGTACCTTCGCCTTTTCGTGTCTCAATAAGGTCCAATAATTCTAACGCTCTCAATGCCTCGCGTACGGAAGATCTGCCTACTTTAAGGCGTTCTGCTAAATCTCTTTCTGAAGGAAGCTTATCACCACTTGTCAACTTATCATGGGTAATAATTTGGTCAATTTCTTTCAAAATATTTAGATAGATTTTCCCACTGTGACTCATGATAATTTCTGATCCTCCAATATAAACCTATGTGCTATTTCAGTTACTCAGGTATACTAGTCCTCAATAATTGTTAGCTCACGCGTCTTTCTAGCTACAGCTTCCGGATCAACTTTTTTTCGTGCAACACCTGTTTCCATGGCAGCTAGTGCAACGCTTTTAGCAACAGCCGGAGCAACTCTTGGATCAAATGGTGCCGGGATGACATAATCTGAATTTAGTTCCTCTTCACTTACTAATTCAGCAATTGCTTTAACTGCTGCAACTTTCATTTCTTCGTTAATATGAGTAGCCCGCACATCCAAAGCACCTCGGAAGATTCCCGGAAAAGCGAGGACATTGTTCACCTGATTCGGAAAATCGGAGCGACCTGTTCCTATAACACTTGCTCCCGCTTCTTTAGCAAGATCCGGCATAATCTCTGGAACAGGATTAGCCATTGCAAAAATGATTGGATTATCATTCATAGACTCCACCATTGATTTTGTTAAAGCTCCTGCAACCGAAACCCCAACAAAAACATCTGTTTCTTTAATAACTTCTTCCAAAGAACCTTCAAGCTTCTCAAAATTCGTCAACAATGATAATTCATGCTTTAAATTATTCATTCCGTAAGGACGCCCTTCATAAATAGCTCCCTTTGAATCGCAAAGAATAAATTGTTTGCAGCCCATACTTTTGAGAAGTTTCATAATTGCAATGCCTGCAGCTCCTGCTCCATTAATAACAACCTTTACTTCTGATAACGATTTCCCGGATATCTTTAAAGCATTTAATAATCCCGCTGCAGTAACAATTGCAGTTCCGTGTTGATCATCATGAAAAACAGGTATATTCATTTCCTTTTTTAAACGTTCTTCGATCTCAAAACATCTTGGCGCAGCAATATCTTCTAAATTAATTCCTCCAAATGTCGGCTCCATTAGTTTCACAGTTTCAACAATTTTGTCGACATCATTTGTATTTAAGCAGATAGGAAATGCATCCACTCCAGCAAAAGATTTAAAAAGCACTGCTTTACCTTCCATTACTGGCATTGCGGCTTCTGGTCCTATATTCCCTAAACCTAAAACAGCCGTTCCATCTGAAACGACAGCTACCATGTTTCCTTTAACTGTATATTCATAGACCATTTGAGGATCCTCAAATATCTCTTTGCACGGTTCTGCAACTCCTGGTGAATAGGCTAAAGACAAGTCCTCTGCGTTTCGAACCGCTACTTTAGACTTTGTTTCAATCTTCCCTTTATGTTTTCTGTGCATATGTAATGCTTCTTCTCTCAAAGTCGTCACTATTGCCACTCTCCCTTTTCCATGAAATTATAGTGGTCTGACCACCCTTGACCAAACCTATTATACCAAATTAATAGTCCTGTTACATCTATGGATTTTTCAAAAAGACATTTTTCTGTCCTAAAACTGCTTGAATTTTATATATAAATTCTTGTTTTGAAGAAGTATTCCACATTTCTGATAATCGTATTGCTTGCCCATTTGATTCATATTTCAGAATTACAGGAACACTTCCAGGTGTATCCTGAAGCAGTTCTTTTAACTTTTCCAACGTACCGTCTCGTTCATGTATAAGTGTAATATTTAAAAATAAAACAGGTTTTTTTCGTTCCGAATCCCTTTTTTGTAACGCTTCTACAGTCGTGCATTTATCAACTAAAACCTTTCGTTCCCCTTGATGCTCCTGAATTTTTCCTTCTATGAACACTAATTCTTCTTTTTGCAGCTTTGTATCAAATTCACGAAAAGCTTTCGGGAAAACAGTCATTTCTATTTCTCCAGTCTCATCAGATAAACGAACAAAAGCCATCTGTTCCTTCTTTTTAGTTTGGATGACTCGTATATTTTCTACAAGACCTGCAAGTCTGACCGATTCTCTATCTTTCCATATATCTTTTTCTTTTATTTGTAGTATTTTCAATCGGTCGTAATTGTGCAATAATTTTTCGGCGTCCTGCACAGGATGTCCCGAAGCATAAAATCCTAAAACTTCTTTCTCATAACGAAGATGATCTTTATTAGACAAAGGAGAAACTTCCGTATAGGTTGGATTACTATCCTCCTCGTAAAAGAGAAGATCCTGTCCTTGCAACTGCTTTTCTCTTTCCTTTTCACCAAATTCCATCGCATCGTCTAAAGATGCTAACAGGCTTGCTCTTTCGACGCCAAAATCATCCAGCGCTCCTGCAAATACAAGTGACTCCAATGCTTTACGGGAAAGGGTTTTACCGGAGACACGTGAGCACAGGTCAAACAAGTTTTTGAATGGTCCGTTTCTTCTTTCCTCAATGATATTTTTTATAGCTTGAAGCCCTAAATTTTTCAAGGCAGCTAAACCAATAAAAATAGCCCCTTGCTTCACTTCAAACAAAGCTCCGCTGTGAAGAATGGAAGGTCCCATGACTGTTATATTTTTTCTTCTAGCCTCTGAGATGTATTCAGAAAGCTTCTCCTGATTATGAATAGACATGTCCATTAAACTACTTAAAAACTCTTGAGAATGATTCGCTTTTAAATAAGCCAGCTGATATGAAATCATACTATACGCTACGGCGTGACTCCGGTTGAAACCATAATCGGCGAATCGAACAATTAAATCATAAACTTTCTCTGCTTCCTCCAACGAGTAGTTCTTATTACTAGCACCACGAACAAACTGTTCACGTGTTTCCTCTAATATTTCTTTTTTCTTTTTCCCGACAGCTCTTCTTAACACATCCGCTTCAGCTAATGTGAACCCAGCCATGAGAGAAGCTATTTTCATAATTTGTTCTTGATAAATAACTACTCCGTATGTGGATTTTAAAATCCTCTTTAAATCTTCATGGGGATAACTAACTGATTTTTCGCCATGTTTTCGTGCGATGTAAAGCGGAATATTTTCCATCGGTCCTGGACGGTACAAAGCATTGACAGCAACGATATCTTCAAACTCACTTGGTTTTAATCCTTTTAATACACGTTTCATACCAGCTGACTCCAATTGAAAAATTCCGCTCGTATCTCCTTCACTTAATAGATCAAACGTTTTTTTATCATTCCAGGGAAGATGATCTAATTCAATCTTCATCCCTTTATTTGAAAACACTAATTGAATGATTCGTTCGATGAAGCTTAAATTTCTTAAACCCAGAAAGTCCATCTTCAATAACCCAATTTCCTCTAAATCGCCCATTGGATACTGAGTTAAATAGAGGCCATCGTTTCCCTGTTGTAAAGGGACAACGTTCGTTAAAGGCTCTTTACTCATAACAACTCCCGCCGCATGTATGGATGTATGACGCGGCAGGCCTTCTATATTTTCGGCTATCCGAAATAATGTTATCAGTTCTTCATCTCCTGCTATCATATCTTTTAGAGCAGGTGTCTCGGCAATAGCTTGGCGAAGTGTGATATGCGATTTACTCGGTATTAACTTCGCTACACGATCAATTTTATTTTGCTGCAAGTCTAATACTCGAGCAGAATCTCTCAATGCAGCTTTTGCAGCAAGTGTTCCAAACGTCACAATTTGCGATACATGAGTCTTGCCGTATTTCCCAGCTACATATTGAATCACTTCATCTCTTTGAGTATCCGAAAAATCAATATCAATATCTGGCATGGATACACGTTCCGGGTTTAAGAATCTTTCAAAAAGAAGATCATGTTGTAACGGATCAACATTCGTAATTTTAAGAACATAAGCGACTATTGAACCAGCTGCCGAACCTCTTCCAGGTCCTGTTAAAATATCATTATCATGAGCGTATTTCATGAAATCAGCAACAATAAGAAAGTAATCTTCATAATTCATGGTTGATATAACTTCCAATTCGTATGCTAACCGCTGCCATACATTTTCTTGCGGATGTTGAAAGCGTTCCTTCACACCTAAGTCACATAGATGTTTTAAAAAGGTGTGGGATGTAAACCCATGAGGCACAGGGAACTCGGGTAAAACCGGTTCTCCTAAAGCTATCGTAACTTCACAGCGCTCTGAGATTTTCTCAGTCTCATTTAAGGCGTTCTCCCATGAAGGGAGAAGCTCTTTCATTTCCTGCTGGCTCTTGAAGGTATATTCTTCTGAGGTTACGCCAGCAGGTAACGTGTCTAACTTCTCTCCTAGCCTTATCGCATTCAGAACTCGATGCGCATCTTTTTGTTCTTTCTTCAGGAAGTGAACGTGATTAGAAGCAACTATTGGGATAGTCCTTTCTAGCTGCCACTCACGAATAGCAAGAAGTCGTTCTCTTTCTTCACGACGCCAGTGATTTTGAATTTCTACATAAACATCTTGTTCAACAACAATCTTTCTAAGATTGTCAAGAACCTGGTTTGCTTCTGCTTTTTGACCATTTTGCAATAAGAACTGCATTTCGCCTGTTTCAAAAGGGCTGATAATGATTATATCAACTGCATGTTTTTCTAAATCACTATATGTAATGTATGGAAATTGCTTATTTTCTCTCGTTTGAGCAAGTGTAGTAAGTGTTAATAGAGACCTATATCCTTTATTTGATTTTGCTAGAAATAATAAACTGTATTTTGGCCCTTCCCGACCAGAAAGTTCCTTTTCATTGTAATGAAGCTCCACACCGATAATGGGTTTAATTCCTTTTTCTTTACATGCTTTATAAAATGGAATGACGCCATGCATCGCATTAATATCTGTTAATGCCACGGCTGGAAAGTTTAGTTCCGCTGCAAGGCTTGCGATATCGGCTATTTTGGCGGCACTTTGAAGCAAACTGAACTCACTGTGAACATGTAGATGAACAAATGACATGGGTATCCCCCCTTAATTTTCAAATGATTCACTTTCATTATAACGCAAACACATGTTTGATTCATCCTTAAATATACAGGAATACCTCAGAGGCTTTGTCCATATATATGAAACAGAGCCTGATTTACAAGGAGGACTCCTGATGGATAAAGACTTTCTAGCTACGTTAATTATTGATTTTTTTGTCGCCTTTGGTGTGATCATTGGCGGGACAATATTAGGTGGAATTGGAGCCTACCTTATAGGAAAACCGCCATTGTCTATTATGTATGATTTAGCCTCAAGTTTAAAGATTTGGGCACTTGTAGCTGCAATTGGAGGGACATTTGAAGCTATTTCTTCATTAGAACGAGGAATATTCGAAGGTACTCATGCCGATATTTTCCGAACGATTGTCGTTATTTTTGCTGCATTATCAGGAGCACACAGCGGCACTGTACTCATTCAATGGATTACACAGGAAGGTGTCAAATGAGAATCCCCCCTTTTCATCGTGAAATTAGCTGGCAACGTTTTTTTGCTGGTTTTTTTCTAGGGCTAATTTTCGGTTGGCTTTTTTTCCTGTTTCATTTTGGCACTGTTCACGAGAAATTAATCTTGCAAATTGGAAATCAGTCGACTGAAATTGAAAAAAACGAAAAAACGATAGAAATCCTTAGAGAAGACCAAGATGAACAAAATAGAGACAACGAACAATTACTAACGGTTCAAGATATTCATATAAATTTTATCAATCAAGAACAGGTTAAGTTAAGCGAGTTAACGTTACACGAATTACGCGGGTCTCTAGAAAGTGAACTTGAAGAGGTTAGGTCACGCAATATTGAGACCGTTTTTGCTTCACATGATTTTATTATTAAATCCGTCGAGAATAAAACATTTATTGTGAATGATAAACGATACAAGCTTAAAGTACGGCAATTACTTTTATACACAACGGTAGAAATACATGTCGAGATTGTTTTAGCAGAGTAAGAATGAAGCAATCAAAAGGTCACTTCTTTCATTTATGTCAATTTATTAAACAATCATGAAGAATGATACACCTCAACGTTCTCTTCGGTATACTATAAGTATCAGAGAATGAAGGGGGTACGAATATGAAAGTAATTAGTCGTAGTAAAATTGCTGAGGATAAGATTAAATCAATCCGATTAGGATATACTGCCTTTGCGGAGTCCCAAGAAGTACTGAATAAAATTAAAAAAGAGCTTGTTTTACATGACATTGATTTTATAGAAGAAACCACAGACGTAGGTTCTTGGATCACACCAAAAAAGAAAGCTTAAGAATTTAGGGGTGATGTATAAATTCACTCATCACCCCCGAAGTTCCTTTAATTCCTTCTACTTATAATCCTGACATAATTTATCTAATTGAGCCAAAATTTCTTTTGTTTCATCCCAGGAATTTGCCGATGCTCCTGATGCAAGTGGATGGCCACCACCATTAAACCTCGCCGCTAGTTCATGAATATGAGGACCTTTTGATCTTAAACGAACCCGAATGGTATCAGATTCCTCTACAAAAAATACCCAAGCTTTGATTCCTTTTAACGCGGAAAAACTATTTACAATCATCGAAGCTTCTTTTGAAGTAACACCGAATTGGACCAATTTTTCCTTAGGTAGGGTTATGTAACCGGCACCTGAAGGCAATACTGTTATTTCTGATAATACATATCCTTCTAATCGAAGTAATGGCAGTGACTTCTCATAAAGACGGTCAAAAATATCTCCTGGTGCAAATGCACCTTGTATGAGCCTGCTGGCATAAAGAAATGTCTTTTGCGTAGTGTTCGGGAATCGAAATCTTCCTGTGTCGCCCACGATACCGGCATACAGAAGCCTTGCCATGTTGTCACACCATTTAACCGCTTCTTTTTCCAATTCCAAGAAAAGTTCAAAAATCATTTCGCTTGTGGAACTTGCTGAAGTATCTACCCATGAAACAGACCCATATTCATCTACATTTGGATGATGATCAATTTTAATTACTTCTTGTCCATTCTTATATCTTTCATCATCTATCCTATCCACATTCGCGGTATCGCACACAATGACAAGAGAATTAGAAAATTCCTCATCAGAAATAGTATTCATTGGGGAAAGAAATGATAATGACGCTTCTTCCTCACCGGCTAATTTGACACTTTTATCAGGAAAGTACAGATTAATTAATGCTTTTAAGCCAGCCTGAGAACCTATTGCATCAGGATCGGGGCGAGCGTGACGATGTATAATTATCGTATCCCACTGTTTTATTTTTTCAATGATTTGTTTTTTCACTTTTTCTCCTCCTTGGAAAGTACTCTTAAATTGCTGTTGCCTCTCTCTTCATGCTACTTTACAATAGAGAGGCTTATATATCACTCACTAAAATTAAAAGGAGTAATTAACGATGACTTTTCTTCTCATGTTTCTTATAATCAGTTCTTTACTATTTTTCGTATACTTCAAGGTGCAACAAGTACGTTCTACTGGACCAATGGCTAAACGATGGTATGGAACAAAAGGGAGTATTACGGTAGGTATTTTCTTTATATCCTTCGCAATTAACAGCTATTTAAACCTGTTATCATCGGTGGCTGCTGTTATTGCTTTACTTTTCTTTGTTTACGGAATTGCTAATCTATATTTCGGATTAAAGCAACACAAGGAAATTGCACCTCACGCAAAAAAAGAAGCTGAAACGATGGAAAAAGCTGCAACTCAAAGAAGTAACTAGGTAATGTTTGTTTAATGTGCAAGAAAATGAAATAAGGTTTAGCTTTATTTCATTTTCTTATTTTTTACAAGATAAGAATTTATAAGTTTACAGCTATCTTTACGCCACGCGTGTCAAGGGAAACCCACCCTCCTTTCGAGTAGCACCTACACGCACTACGTAGGTGCTACTCGCGTTTTTCTTACTTATCTATCAATCAATTGAGCCATCAACATCGCTTTTCCAACCATCTGATTTTCATGGAATAGTTCCACATCTACTTTCCCGAATTTGCGTCCTACCTCTAATACTTGCGGTCGAATATACATCACCGAATCTATTTGAACAGGCTTAATGAAAAATAACGTTATATTTTCTACAACTAGTTCCCCTTTTTTATGCTTCCGTAAAACTCTGCTCCCTGCCTCTGTGACAATTGTTGTCATTACTCCATAAGAAATTGTCCCTAAATGATTTGTCATTTGCGGGGTCACTTCAAGCTGAAATGCATATTCATTTGGTGTAGAAACATCTTCAAAATGTCGTGTCACCAGATCCTCAATTGTGTCGCCAACTTGAGGCTGACGTTGGATCATTTGCAAGGCTTTTAAAACATCTTGCCGGCTAATAACACCAATAAGTTTCTTACTCTTAGTGATTACGGGTAATAATTCAATCCCTTCCCATATCATCATATGAGCAGCAGAAGCTACAGAGGTACCGCTTGTAACGGTAATAGGTTGCTTCGTCATAATTTTTTCCACTTCGACAAATGGTGTTATTCCCATTACATCCTTGGCAGTCACAATACCATGAAGTTTTAAATCTTCTCCCACAATCGGATAACGGCTATGTCCTGTTTTGTTATTTAACTCATGCCATTTTTCTACTGTATGGGAAAGAGTTAAAAAATTTGTATTCTCTATTGGGATTAATATATCTTCCACGGAAATTATTTCCTTTTTAATTAACTGGTCATAAATTGCTCGATTGATCATTGTAGCTACCGTAAATGTATCGTATGAAGTTGAAATAATCGGAAGGTTTAGTCTGTCTGCTATTTGCTTAACCTCTTCATTTGTATCAAAACCACCTGTGATTAATACAGCAGATCCTTCTTCCAATGCGAGTTTATGCACTTGTTCCCGGTTACCCACGATTAATAGGTTACCCGCTTCAACATATCTCATCATCTGTTCGGCCTTCATAGCTCCAATTACAAATTTATTCAAAGTCTTATATAAACCATCTCGCCCACCTAAAACAGAACCTTCAACAACATTTACAATTTCTGCATATGTTAGTTTCTCAATGTTTTCTTTCTGTTTCTTTTCTATGCGGATAGTACCAACTCTTTCAATGGTACTGACCAAGCCCTGATTTTCGGCATCTTTGATAGCTCTATAAGCAGTTCCTTCACTGACATTTAACTCTTTTGCAATATGCCGCACGGATATTTTATTCCCTACCTCTAAGGAACGAATGTGCTGTAGTATTTGTTCATGCTTTGTCATTATTGGTTTAATCCCTCCTATATTAAACTGTTTACTCACTTTTTCAGCTCTGTACTACTACAAGTATAATCTTCATTCATCTCCACATCAAGATTTTACCTGTTAACAGAACATTTTTATTAAATAATGCTTACAATTTTTTCGTATTAGGGTATATAGGGAAATAAAGAGGTATAATTAAGAAAAACTGCATTGAAGTCTTTAAAAAACTATTATCTTTTATCTCTATTTTAGTGAATTTATTGCTTTGTTATTACCGTTCGATAGTTGAAGTGGACTAAGTGTTCAATAAATCTTAAGCTGACATGTGTATTTCTACTCTGTTACTAAATAATTAAATACCTAGAATTTATCTGATTGAAATGGAGGTTCGTGTATGGTCCGAATCCATCCCATCTTAGCTAGTGCAATAGGATCAATCCTGTTGTTAATATCCTGCAGTGACCAAAATGATATACAAACTGATACTATCTATGAAAATGAGCCAGTTGAAGCTATTTTTGGTGAACAGCAAATAAGCTTAACTAGTGAGGATTACAAAGCATTAACTATAGAAGCCTTGCATGTGTTACGAGTACAAAAGCCGCTTTTACACGAAGAATTACAAAGGAAGTGGTTTATTCGCTACTACATTCAGAATCATGAATACAATGAAAGTTATTCAAATGAGGAAATATTTCAGAGAGCTCAAGAAAGAGCCGAATATGAAAATGCTTGGAAGGACTATGCTTTTGAGGAATATTCGATTTCTGTAAATGAAGATGCCGTCGCGTCTCAGGCCTCGTATAATTTAGAAGTATATCAACAAAATATCCCCCCCTCGATTATTGGCATGTCTGAAGGATTGGATCTGTCAATTGATGAGTTTATGAAGGGATTTGATCGCGACTATGTCACTCGGACAGTCATTTGGAAAGAACTTATGCCGACATTATTTGAAAAACATCTGGCTAAGTCTTCCGAAAGACTGGATGGAGTGTATTTAAGTCAAAAATATGACCAGGAAGTATTAGAATATTTAGATCAACGCGAATCTTGATAACTTCATATATATATATATTAACTAATTTTCAATCCATTGAATAATTAAGGGTCGTGTTCCTGAATTAGTAGTCCCGATACCGTGGACAAAATGGAAAGGAACAGGTCAAATAAACATACAAAACACAGTTGTTTCGCATTATAAATAATAGATCAAACAGAAAACAGAACACTTGTAATCCAAGTGTTCTGTTTTCTATTTGATCTTGTTAAACTAAGCACTGCCTGTTAGTGCAATACTAAAGTATTACCTCAATATTCCACTCAAACCATGTTCCGTGCATCAGTGTCACCAATAGTAAAATACCTTTCACTCATTATTCTTTATCTCCTACTAAATATTTATTTCATCACCAGCGTTGAGTAGTAAACCCTCACCTGGTTTAACCTTGTCAGAGAAAGCTTTAGGATCCTGTTCAATAACCGGAAATGTATTATAGTGTATCGGTACAACCTTTTTTGCACCAGTCCACTCAGCAGCTTTCAGTGCATCGTCAGGTCCCATAGTGAAGTTGTCCCCAATTGGAAGAAAAGCAACATCAATATCATTCATTTCACCAATTAATTTCATGTCAGAGAAAAGGGCCGTGTCCCCCGCATGATAAATCGTTTTTCCTTCAGCAGTAAACAGAATTCCTCCTGGCATTCCTGTATAAACAATTTTTTGGTTTTCTTCTTCTGTATAAGATGATCCATGAAAAGCCAAGGTATACTTCACTGTACCAAAGCCAAACTCATGTGCTCCGCCTATGTGCATTGGATGAGTATTCACTCCTTGCCATCCTAGATATGTAGCTAGTTCAAAAGGCGCCACTACTAGTGCGTCGTTTCGTTTGGCAATCTCTACAGTATCTCCAACATGATCATTATGACCATGCGTTAATAAAATAATATCTGCTTTTGTATCATCTGCTACAAGATCGGTTTGACCATTTCCATTTATAAAAGGATCAATATAAATATTTGTTCCGTTTGTCTCAATTTTTACGACAGAATGACCGTGATAAGATATTTTCATGTAAGATCTCTCTCCTTTTTTAATAAGCTATATTTAATTTAATTACCCTATCTCGTTTTAAATTATGCATCTGATTTATTCGTTTATGCTATCATAAAATTATTGTACTGCCCTTAGGAGGAATAGAAATGAATACACGCATCCTAGAATTGAAATATAAAATGAAACATAAAAAGATTGACGCTTTGATGGTCCAAACGAGAGCTAACGTGTTTTACCTTAGCCAATTCGATACTAATCCCCATGAAAGACTTGTAGCAGTCATTATATTTCAGACCAGTTCCCCAATAATGATTTGTCCTAACATGGAAGTAAATCAAGTAAAAACAGTCTTCACCGATGGAGATATTATCAGCTACAGTGATACAGAGAATCCCTGGCAAAAAATTTCAGAATACTTCATTGATCAAAACCTTCAACCAACTCAATTTGCTATTGAAACGAGCATGTCATGGGCACGTATGAAAGCCTTGGAGTCAGTTATTGAAAATGTGAAATTCCAGGAAGCCGATTCCCTTCTAAATGAGCTTAGATTAGTCAAAGACTCCAAAGAGATTGCTATCCTTAAAGAAGCTGCCCACTTTGCCGACGAAGGGGTCTTGGCTGGTATTAATGCTCTTCGTGAAGGTGTTACGGAAATGGAAGTACTAGCAGCTGTTGAATATTCTCTTAAACGAATCGGGATTAGAGAAATGTCTTTCTCCACTATGGTTTTATTCGGTGAGAAAGCTGGAGATCCTCACGGAAATCCAGGAGACCGCCAACTGAAAAAAGGAGATGCGGTTTTATTCGATCTCGGCGTGATGTGGAAAGGTTATGCCTCAGACATTACCCGAACTGTGTTTTTTGATCATATAAAAAAAGAAGATGAAGAAATTTATAATACAGTACTGGAAGCCCAAAGAAGATCCCTACAATCTTGTGTGCCCGGAAATCCTATTTCCAAGTTAGATACAGAAGCACGGTCCTTTATTTCGAAACAGGGATATGGAGACTATTTCCCTCATCGAATCGGACATGGACTTGGAATTGAAGTTCATGAATTTCCTTCTTTAAGTGATCAGAATACAGATTCACTAAAAACAGGGATGGTATTCACCATTGAACCAGGTATATACATCCCTAATCAAGCAGGCGTGAGAATTGAAGATGATATTATCATTACTGAGGATGGTTATGAAATACTGACACAATTCCCAAAAGATTTAACCATCGTTCCGTTGTAGAATAGAGCCAAAAGAAGGGGACAGGAAAAGTTAACTTAAACTTTTCCTGTCCCCTTCTTTATACATGATAGAAACCTCTATTTAACTCTTACAGTGCAGCTTTTATATTTGTTTTTTATCCCACAACCATGTTTGGAGACATTGGTTCATATCTTTTTTCTTTACCGTAATTCGATTCAAGCCAGCATACCTGTCCGAAAGTTGTTGAATCAATCGTTCCTTTAACTCTGGTTCAGACAAATCTATATATTGAAGAATTTCTTCGAATGACTTTTTGGCCTTATCGCCTCGGTAAATCGTATTTCCTTCTTCGTACTCAAATTGATCAGGGTTTTCATATTCCCATTCATACAATATATCGTCCGTCACAATTGTCACTTTTAACGTTTCATCTTGGAGCCAAGGATAATCCGCGTAAACAACGGAACTCAATCCCATACTCAAACAGATAAGAAGAATAACCTTCATCCACATTTTACAACACCTCTGGAATAGTATGTGGAAATAGATGGATAACCATTCGTAAATTATCTGAATTGATGAAGAACGTCAACTCCTCCAGTAACTTCCATGATTGTTCCTGTAATCATCCCTGATTTTGGATCACATAAAAATAAAACAGCTCTTGCAATATCTTCGCCTGTACCAGACCTTCCCACTGGTGTTTCTTCATCCAAAACAGCAGTAGATTGTTCAATTGTAGCTTCTTTCATATCCCCTGAAATCTTTCCCGGAGAAACCATGTTTGCTGTAATGCCATTTTCAGCCTCTTCAATAGAAATCGTTTTCGTTAAAGAAACTAACCCAACTTTTGAAGCAGCAAAACCTGACCTGTAAAGCCATCCCGGTGCATTACCTGCTTCCTGAAAACCATAGGTAATGATTCTTCCAAACTGTTGTTTTCTCATAATAGGTATCACAGCTTTCAATAAATGAAAAGCTGAATTTAGATTCCCATTCATCATTTGTTCCCATTCTTCGTCGTTATAATCAACAAGTTTTTTTCTTTCAAAAATATAAGGACCAGCATTAAGTATTAACACATCTATTCTTTCAAATTGTTGAAAAGCTTCGGTGACAAGTCTCTTTAAATCTTCTTTTTTTGTCACATCACCCTTTACAAATTGGACATAGTCACTATACTCTTTCCATTCTTGCTTTAGTTTTTCGATTGTTCCATTATCATTTCGGTAATTCACTGTTACAGAATACCCCTTCAGTAAAAACTCTTCTGTTACTTTTTTCCCAAGACCTTTCGTTCCTGCGGTGATTAATGCATGACGCATTCGTTCAACCTCATTTCTGCAGAAAATTTTCGAAGTTATTATTTTTCATCTGACTTCTCTTTTATATTATACTGATTTAAATATGTAAAAGAAAAATAAATAGACTCAAAAATATAAATGCCCTTCTATAAAAACGTCAACTATTAATGAATAAGTCTTTTCTATATTCGTTGTTTTAATCAAGATTTGTTATAATTAAGATGTACTAGTTCATCTTTACGATTATAGAAGGAGGTAGTTCTATGTCAGTAAAATACAATAAAATTTTAGTCGCTGTGGACGGTTCTTCAGAAGCTAAGCGTGCTTTTAAGAAAGCTTCATTGTTGGCAAAAGATCATCATGCAAAACTGTTTCTAACTCACATTGTTGATACCAGATCTTTCGCTTCCATCGAACATTATGACCAAACAGTTCTCTCAGAAGCCGAAAAATATGCAAAAGACATGCTCGAAGACTTTAAAAAAGAAGCGATATCTAATGGTGTAACTGATGTTACTATTGTGCTTGACTATGGTTCTCCTAAAGTAAAGATTGCTAAAGATGTAGCATCTAAATATGAAGTCGACCTTATTGTCACAGGAGCGACAGGCTTAAATGCAGTGGAACGATTCTTGATAGGCAGCGTATCCGAGCATATTACACGCCATGCTAAATGCGATGTTCTAATAGTTAGAACTGATTCTCAATAGTTGGAGGTCAGTATGGATGTAGAATTCACCTTTAACACTCGCCTCGGTATAAATCTACCGGACTTAAACAAAAGATGGGAAGATCTTGATATTACTGCACAAGGAGATATCTTGGCAAAGTGGGAGCAGTATCGCGGTAATATTCCAGATCGTATAAAAGAAATCGAAATGCAGATTAATGATTTACAAGATCAACTATATCGTGAATCTAATTTTACCCGCAGTTGCGAATTAAACAGCGATATTGCAGAATTGGCTTCTATTATTAATGACTTATGGATATGGTATCGAACTGGAGAAGAAGTACAGGTCTCACACTTCTAATACCCGAATGGGAAAAGACACTAAAAAGTTTAAATAACTTTTTAGTGTCTTTTTAATGTTTATACATCTAGTAATGACTAGCTTAATTCCATTGTATCTCTAGCGATCATAACTTCCTCATTCGTCGGAATAACCATTACCTTAACTGGAGAGTGAGGATAATTTAAAAATGCCTCTTTCCCTCTGATTTTATTTAATTTCGGATCCCAATAAATGCCCATAAACTCTAGACCTTCCATAACTTTAGCTCGAATCGTTTCGCTATTCTCACCAATTCCAGCTGTGAAAATAACAGCATCCAACCCGTGCATTCTTGCAGCATATGAGCCAATATATTTGTGAATACGGGACGTAAACACTTCTAGAGCTAATGTTGCACGATCGTCTCCTTCAATTGCGCGAAGCTCGATATCTCGAAGATCGCTCGAAAAACCAGACAAAGCCAACATTCCACTTTTTTTGTTAAGAACATCCATCACTTCTTCCGCTGATAGATTTGCTTTTTCCATAATATACGGAATCAGTGCCGGATCGATATTACCAGAACGTGTTCCCATCGTAACACCAGCAAGTGGGGTGAATCCCATGGATGTATCAATAGATTTACCGCCCTCAATTGCCGCAATACTTGCTCCATTACCCAGGTGACAAGAGATCAGTCGTAAGTTTTCCAGTGGTCTGCCGAGCATATCAGCCGCTCTTTCTGAGACATATTTGTGAGAAGTCCCGTGGAAACCATATTTACGAATCCCATATTTCTCGTAATACTCATAAGGAAGACTGTATAAGTATGACCCTTCTGGCATCGTCTGGTGAAATGCTGTATCAAAGACAGCCACTGACGGTATATTAGGCAATATTTTTTTGAATGCGCGTATCCCTACAAGATTGGCGGGATTATGCAGTGGTGCTAGCTCTGAAACATCTTCAATGCCTTTAATAACTTCTTCAGTGATGAGAACCGAATGATTAAACTTTTCTCCCCCATGCACTACTCGATGACCAATTCCACCGATTTCATCAAGGGAACCGATGATTTTATAGCTAATAAGCTTGTCCAATAAAATTTCTACTGCTTTTGAATGATCCTTGATTTCTAACGTTTGCTCTCGCTTATCCCCGTTTACCTCTATCATAAATACAGCATCATCAAGTCCAATTCGTTCTACAAGACCTTTTGTAATAATTTCTTCGCTAGGCATTTCCAGCAATTGAAACTTTAATGATGAGCTTCCAGCATTAATCGCAATTATTTTTGTCATGGAATTCGCTCCTTTATTCTAAATTACATGTAACACGTAGTATTTTCCCTAATTAGTTATTTATAATTATACGTACACCATAGACAATTAAACCATGCAAAAAGATAGATTGCAACCTCTGTTTCACCCATTATGAAAAACAGAACTATAACACAATATGGAACATAAAATACTGCTATGGTCAATTACCAAGGAGTCCCTTAACATCGAGCTGTACCTAAACAGCATTTAATTTGAGTAGTACATAGTACAGATAAATAAAATGTGAAATTTTTATGAATGATTCTTTTCAATTTTAAGATGATCATCCAGCCAAGCGGAAATTCTTTTCATCATATCGGCAAGTGCTGCTTCCTTCGAAAATGAGGGCAGTTCAGCCAAGAGTGCTTGTTTCGGTTCGGCCATTCCTTGTTTATTTTTTCTCAGTATTAAAATACTTTTCCCTGCCTCTTTGCTTTTGAACATCGTATCTGGTAATTGCATAAAGGAGTAAATGACAGCTTCTTTTTTAATGAACGAATGAAGCTTTTTAGATTGGTCCGTTTGAAAAATCTGATTAGGGACGATGAATACTAAAAAACCACCTTTTTTTACGCGTGTCATAGCTTGTTCAATTAATAAATGATGAACGTAAGAATGTCCTTTATCTGCAACTGTTTCAAATTTACTGGCTACCTGGTCATTAGGGTAATAACCAAGTGGTAAATCGGAAACAATTAAATCTACATCCTTGACAGTATCCGCATTAACACTATCATGATGAAACAAATCAACAGAATGCTTTTGTAAATTTGCGTTTACGTAAGCAATCCGTAGCAGTGTCTCATCAGGCTCAGCTCCGATGAAGTGTGTTTGCTTTTCAACCTGGTTCATTACCGAAGTCATAAGATTACCAGAACCAACAGCCGGGTCCATTAATACTGGTTTAATTGCCTCTGTGTCATAGCTCAATAATTTATTAACTAAGTAGCCAATGAACAGTCCAACAGCATCCGGAGTCATCGCATGATGAGGCTGAGTTGCCTCTTTCATCCCTTTTAGAGCAGCTAGTTGAACAGCCCGTCGGTACTCTTCAGGCGCCACATCCTGGCTATTGGGCAAACTTTTTAAAAGCAATTCCATTTCTTTACTGTTACTATCTGAAAGCTTTTGCACTGATTGACCTTGGAACATATTTTCACCCATATGGCCAAGTGCATCAATGTACAACAAATCTAATTCCTTCTTTAGTAATTCTGCCCCTTCATCAAGGACATTATATATTTTTTCTGTATTGGTAGTTGCTTCCACTATTGTCACTTCCTTTTTATCTGTTTCGTTGCATATCTAAGTATTGTACCGAATCAAATACTAATTGGCAAAACATAGGATGACAATCGTGTGTTTTTATACTCTATGGGGTCAGCCCCCCCATTTTTTACCATAAGAAAAGCACCATCTGTGGGAGAAGGTGCTTTTCGGAGTTTTATTTAGCTTGTTTAGCGGCTGCAAGGGCAGCATCATAATTAACATGGTTTGTCACTTCGGGAACATATTCCACATAAGTCACAGTATCTGAACTATCTACCACAAAAATAGAACGAGAAAGTAGACGAAGTTCTTCGATAGCAACACCAAACTTCTTACCGAAATCTAGGTCGCGGTGATCTGACAATGTTTGCACATTTTCAATTCCTTCAGCTGCACACCATCTTCTTTGTGCGAATGGTAAGTCAACACTTATCGTTAATACTTCTACGTTTCCAAGCTCTGCTGCCTCTTCATTGAATTTACGGGTTTGTGCTTCACACACTCCTGTATCAATAGATGGGACAACACTGATAAGGCGTACTTTCCCTTTGGAATCAGATAATTTCACCTCTGAAAGATCTGTAGCAAGTACTGTGAATTCTGGAGCTTTATCGCCTACAGAAAGTTGCTTTCCTGTAAGTGTTACTGGTTTCTCTTTAAATGTTACTGCTGCCATTTGTAGATCTCCTCCTATAATAATTTCTTATCACATAGTAAGAATACCACAAATACCCAGCACGTAAACAGAGCTACGATTCAGAAACTGTATTAACCGCCATATGGTTCTTCAGGTGGAGTTGTTGGAGGTGGTGGCGGTGGAGAACTCATTCCAGATTGCTGACCTGATGAAGATGAAGAAGGTTGCACCATCTGTTGAATTTTATCAATTACTTGTGGTGTAAATTCCATTAATTTTTCATAGAAATGGGCTTGGTGATTTAAATGAATCATTTTAACACCTTTTCCACTTACGACTAAAAATGCGATTGGAGTAATAGAAACACCACCACCACTACCTCCGCCAAATGGATGTTTATGTTCGGTTTCGGATCCCACAGTATGGTCTTGTATCACAAATTCACTACCACCAGCTGCAAAACCAAAGCCAACTTTAGATACCGGCAGGATAACACTTCCATCCGGCGTTTCTACCGGATCTCCAATAATTGTATTGACGTCCACCATATCCTTAAGATTTTCCATTGCTGTTTTCATTAATCCTTGAATTGGATGCTCAGACATGTATGTTCCTCCCTTTCGAATGTTTAAATTTAACCTTTCGTTTACCTTTTACCTTTCTTCTGTGCAAAAGTACCTTTATAACCGTAAGAATAGCATAACCCATCCTAAAGGAAACCATGCATTGAAATGAAGATGACAAATACAACTGATTAAAAAGCGGTTGCACTTGCATGTTTGGAGAAGACTTTAGCTTCATATATTTCGCCAGTATGCCTAGTATCCCCCCTTTCAAAGACCATACTACTCCACAAGCTGCACCTGTTTTATCCGCTTCTTCTAAACCAAATTTAGTATCCCAACTGAGGTTCGTTATTGAAATCTTTTTTAAAAACTTTTGCAAAATCTTATAAAAGCCAACCGTATTCCGTAAAAACTCACTAAATAACTCTAAATCATACATCAACTCAAAAATGGAAAACTTCTTTTTCTTATCTTCTCCATCCTCTTCTAATGCTCCGTCTGATTCTTTAAAAACAATAGAGGGGCTTTCCTTGTCTAAATCGATTGCGGGTATTTTCATCTTGTAACCTAGCCATCTGAAATAAAGAAAAAACCTTATTTCGCCATCAAAGTCTTTATTCTCAGTCTTTATCTTTGTTTCAATAGTAAGCTTCATAATACATACAAGAATCAGTAGCAAAAATACAATCCCAAGTACGGTTAAAGTTACATACATGGTTTTCCTCCTTCACGGTCCAACATCTTCCAACTTATTATGACCAAAACACGAAAAAAAAAACCTGACATTATGCCATGTCAGGTTTTAATTCATTATTTTTTTCACTTTTCTTTTGGATAATTGATTTAGTCTTCCGAGATTCCAACCCCACAAACGTTCTTCCAACCCTGTCATGAAGGCCTCTTTTCTCCGGAGAGAAAGCTACGATTAGATAAAGAACATTTGTAACTAGTAATGACTGATGAATATATCTTCCTACAACTTCTCGAAAAATGACGTCTAACCATGTCATTTCTAGATGATCGTAAGAATAAACTTTTAAACCAAACACCATTTTGCCTAAAGTTTGACCGAGCAATTTTGTCATTACTGTAAAATATCCAAAACTGATGAGCGTGCTAACAATTCCAACAATAGTGAAAGTACCTATCGAGAATTCAGCGACATCACCCAGTAAATAAACAGGAGCGATTACAATTCCATTTAAACTAACAACAACTAAAAGATCAAATAGATAAGCCCAGGCACGGATCCAAAATCCAGCTATTGGTATTTCAATTGTGTTGAGTACACCAGTATCTTCTGAAAGAGTATCACTAGTTGTCAATCCCACTTCTTGGTCGTTTCTGTTCGTCCCTCTTACTTCATTACCTTCTTCTTCACTCATGTTCCTTCACCTCAATCTGTATATAAGAATTTTAATTGAGGTCCTTGGTTTTGTTGAAGAAACCCTTTAACCTCTGATAGCTGTTGGTTCGAAATCATTTCTTGAATCGTCACCCCTAGAAAGGAAGGAAATCCAAGGTCTGCCTCGTACTCTACAACACTTAATTGACCGCGCCCAATATCTGCTATTAACTCTTCAATCGTGTCATCTAAATGACCAACTCCGTCAATTAAGCCTAGATCCAACGCTTGAGATCCCGTGTAAACACGCCCATCCGCTAATTCATAGACTTCATCTCTGTCAAGATCTCTCCCATTTTCAATCACATCTACAAATTGCTCATAAGCCTCATCAACAAGTGCTTGAAGAATATCACGTTCGGCATCCGTCATATCACGAGTGGAAGACATAATATCTTTAAATTCCCCACTTTTGATCACTTCCGTTTTTACTCCCCACTCTTCCGCCAGTTCCCCATAATTTATCGATTGCATGATAACCCCTAACGATCCAGTGAGAGTTTGTGCATTTGCCATTATCTTTTCTGCAGGGGCGGCAACGTAATAACCACCACTTGCAGCCGTTCCAGCCATGGATACATAGACAGGTTTTCCAAACTCCTCTTGGACTTCCAGTACCTTATCATGAATTTCATCGCTTTCAACAACTCCACCACCGGGTGTATTTACACGTAAAATAATACCATGTACATCAGAGTCTTCAGCAGCATGGTCAAATTGCTCCAATAACAACTTATGATCGTAGCCAGCTGCTAACAGCCCACCAGATGGTTCACTTTGAATGACACCACTTAAATGAATAACAGCAATTTTCCCTGTACCATCACCTTCTTCTAAAATATTTTCATGAAAATTTTCTCCGCTTCCACCAAAAAAACTACCGACTCCTGTTGCCATTTCATTTTCCTCAGATCCATTACCTATTATACCTGCAGCGATCGATACTAAAAATAATGCAGCTGCCACTCCTAGCGCGATCCATCTTTTTCCGTACATTTTAAATCCTCCTCTATTCCACTAACCTCTTTTTTCGTTTCTAGTATTCCTTGATGTTTAAAGCAAACTCCATTATTCTACTTACTTAATAAAAATCGGCATAGCCGTCTTTTATTAAATACTTTCTTATCTCTTTATAAAAGCTTTGCAGCATTATGTAATTTTCCGCCGCAAAACTGTATTGCAAGCTTTATTATCCGCTTTCATTTATGATAAGATAAACATATTTACTGAAAAGGAGAGTTTAAAACTATGCCAGAACGTAAAAATGCTTATTTATATTACACACCTACTCAAGAACTTGAATCAAAAGTTGAAGTTATCCGTGATATCGGTCGCAAGTACGGATTTCACTTGGTGGAGGATCCAAAAGATGCAAAT
This sequence comes from Salipaludibacillus sp. CF4.18, assembly GCF_051262595.1. NCBI lineage: Bacteria > Bacillati > Bacillota > Bacilli > Caryophanales > Bacillaceae > Salipaludibacillus > Salipaludibacillus sp. CF4.18. Next base: position 145,851 of record NZ_JBIMEV010000005.1, on the reverse strand, counting down.
ATAATTATTAGTTTTGGTGGTGATGGAACCTTCCTTCAATCAATCCGTAAAACTAACTTCCGTGATGATTGTCTCTACATTGGCGTAAATGATGGGAAACTAGGTTTTTACACAGACTTTAGCACGGATGATTTGGAAAAAATCGAATTAGGTCTGCAATCAGATATGATTGAAGTACTTAAATATCCAACTTTAGAAGTCACCGTTGATGGAAGGCAAACCTTCCGTTGCTTAAATGAGTTGTCCATTCGTTCTCAAATTATCAAGACATTTGCACTCGATGTATTTATTGATGGGATATATTTAGAAACTTTCCGCGGTGATGGATTGGTAGTGTCTACCCCTACCGGTAGTACTGCTTATAATAAATCTCTTAGTGGCGCAATCGTCGATCCTAAGCTGAAATCAATGCAACTAACCGAGATTGCTTCCCTGAACAATAATCAATACAGGACATTAGGTTCACCACTTATTCTAAGTCATGAGCGTGAATTAGTATTGAAAATAATCCAAGATGGCAACGATCACCCGATTATCGGAGCTGACAATGAAGCACTAAGCATTCAACATTCAAAAGAAATTCGCATAAAAGTATCCGAAACACCAATCAAAACATTACGTATGAAAGACAATTTGTTTTTCCATAAATTAAAAAGAAGCTTTCTATAATACAGCAAACCAAGTAAAAAAGTCAGCTAGTTTCTTCATAAATATAGGATGCGATCATTCGCGCTGCCCTCCGCTTTGAGAAGCCCTCTCAAAGCGGTTTTCAATTAAATCAAGCGATGATTCATAACATTAACATTCCGTGTCTCAAAGAAGTTTTTCGATCTTTTGAGACACCTATTTTTCATACATCACGCTATTATCCACTATCGTTTTTTCTACTGTCACGTTCAGCCATTCATCAGGACTCAACTCAAATAAATCTTCCGTGAGTACCGTGAAATCAGCTGTGTATCCAGGGGCTATAATTCCCCTTTCTTCTTCCCTACCAATTGCTTGAGCACTTCCTTTAGTAAACAATTGCAGTGCTTCAAACAACGACAACTTCTCTTTTTCACTATATCCTTTATGATTTTCATATGGTTTTCGCCTAGTTACTGCAGCGTGTAATCCTAATAAAGGATTTATTGGTTCTATCGGAGCATCAGATCCACCGGCACAAATTAAATGATGATTGAGTAATGTTTTCCATGCAAACGCATCCTCTAATCTTTTCTGACCTAACCTCTCCTCTACCCATGGGAAATCCGATGCCACAAATCGCGGTTGAATATCAAGAACGACTGGTAGCTCTTGGAGACGAGTTAAAAGTTCTTTTCTTGTTACTTGCAAATGAATTAATCGATCTCTTTTCCCAAGTAAAACCGGATATTTTTCCAAAGCATCGATCGCATACTCCAATGATAAATCCCCAATTGTATGAATTGCCACTGGCATCTTTAGTTCTCTAGCATGTTTTACAATGAGCTCTAATCCCTCTTTTGTATGAATCGCCATTCCATTTGTAGAAGGATCATCACTATAGGCTTCACTCAATAATGCAGTTCTCCCACCTAAAGCACCGTCCGTAAAAATCTTAATAGAACCTAATTCTACATATGGGTGAGAAAGTCGATCTTCTGATTGTTCAATAATTTCATCTGCCACTTCATGGTGGACCAACAAATTCGCACGGAATTTCGTTTTTTCGCCATCGATCACTCGATAAAAAGTTTCCAACGTCTGTGTTGCATCTCCGTAATAGTTTAAATCTTCCGAGTGTCCGCCTGTATACCCATTACGAAATAAATCGTTCAAAGATGTTCTTAGAGCCTTTTCTATATAATTAAAACCTTCTTCGGGAATTAAATTCTTTATTAGTTCTTGAGCCTGATCATGCATATAACCTGTGGGTATACCCTTATCGTCTCGCTCAACGAGTCCTCCAGGCGGATCAATCGTTTGTCCATTTACCTCCGCAAGCTGAAGACCTAAGGAATTAGTTACAAGAGCGTGTCGACACACTCTTGTAATCATAATAGGATGATTTATTGAAACCTCATCGAGTATATAACGATCCGGCACTGTATGTTCCTGATAAAGGTTTTCATTAAAGCCTTCAGCTAACAACCATTCTCCCTCGCTGACCGATTCAAGTGCGGAACCTAATACGCTTTTTAATTCCTGAATGCTAGACACTTCTGATACATCCAATTTCAGTAACTTTTCACCATGTCCTATCATATGTAAATGACTATCAACAAAACCAGGATACATCGTAGCCCCTTGAAGGTTTATTTCCTCGGAAATAGTTTCTTGGAAGTCACGCCTTAAAACATCGTAGTCTCCAACATTTATCACCTTCCCATTTCTAACATAAACTGCTTCTTCGACATCCGTCTCGTTTATTAGTGTACGAATCTTACCACCATGCCATAATGTTCCCATAGGTGCGTCTTCCTTTCAATCTGTCTTGCAATATTTAGTTCACTTCTATGAATCATCATACAGAAAAATGGAAGGAAAATCAAAAGAAAGGGCATCCCTTTAGGATACCCTTAGCCTAGTTTTAATTTTAGCGAGATCCACCCATTTGTTGTTCAGCCATTTGAACTAACCTTTTTGTGATTTCTCCACCCACAGAACCGTTTGCACGGGAAGTTGCATCCCCTCCAAGGTTAACACCGAATTCCTGAGCGATTTCATATTTCATTTGATCTAAAGCTTGTTGGACACCAGGGACTACTAGTTGATTGGAACTATTATTGTTCGCCATGTTCTCTCACCTCCCTTGTACACATAGAATGCGCTACAAGGTGAAAAGTGATTCAAGAAAAACTATGGGGATATCTCCAAAAATAGGATAATCATTTAACTGATTTGTGATGGATTGAATGTTATTAAAATTCCACTAAAACAACTGCTCAAAATCCGGCTGTGAAGCTTCTCCTAATTTAAGATCAACAGTTGTTATTCCATCAATTGCTTGTTGGACCATGTCATCAATTTCAAGCCAGTGTTCATACCGTTCTGACTTTTCTCTAGTCGGTCTCGTTTTCGATTCGGTAGGAAGAAATATCGTACAACAGTCTTCATAAGGGAGAATGGATAAATCATAGGTACCAATAGCCTTGGCATAATCAATTACTTCTAGTTTATCCATCGTAATTAATGGGCGTAAAATCGGCAAATTGGTTACCTCATTGATTGTATGCATACTCTCTAAAGTTTGACTGGCAACCTGACCCAAACTTTCTCCATTCACGATCCCTTTTGCTTTTCTTTCTTCAGCAAGTACAGCCGCAATTCGTAACATAAATCTTCTCGTTACTGTCATTTCATAGTTATCTGGAATCTGCTTATGGATTTTCGTCTGAATATCAGTAAACGGTACAATATGGAGCTTGATATCCCCACCATATTGCGTTAGTACTTTTGCAATGTCTTCCACCTTTTGCCGGGCTCGATCATTTGTATACGGTGGACTATGAAAATGAATCGCTTCAATAGTGACTCCTCGTTTGAGGGCCAAATACCCCGCCACCGGGCTATCGATCCCTCCAGACAACATTAGCATAACTTTTCCGCTTGTGCCTACAGGTAATCCTCCAGCCCCACGAACAGATTTACAGGTAATGTATGCTGCCTCCTGTCTAATTTCCACTTTTAGTTCTACTTCAGGCTGATGAACATCTACGGTAAGATCTTGCATATTACGTAAAATATGTCCTCCAACAACCTTATTCATGTCCTGAGATCCGATTGGGAAATCTTTATTTACACGTCTCACTGTCACTTTAAAAGAGCCACTCCCAGATGGAAGTGCATCCTTCATTGCCCAAAGTGCTCCATCGACAATATTCGTTTCAGTCAACGATAACTTTAGTGCTGGACTAAATGAATAAACGCCAAAAACACCTTTCAGTTTTTCTGATACAGCTTTTTCATCTTCTCCATGCAATTCTACAAACATTCTTCCAAAAGACCGATTTGTTTTTACGTTCGGAAAGGTAATCAATGCTTGTTTAATGTTTTGCTCTAATTTCGACTCGAATTTCTTTCGATTCTTTCCCTTTAAGGAAAGCTCAGCGTATCGAATTAAAATATGTTCATAATTCATTATTTTTTCACAACCTTTTTCATCGAAATCACAACTTCTTTGAAAATATCCATAAATTCAATTGCTTCTTCCATCGTATTTTCAAAAGAGAAAGACAATCTAATTGCTGATGAAGAACGCTCTTTGTTATAACCACTCGAAATTAACACTCGACTAGGCTCATTTTTCTTGGAAGAACAGGCAGATTTAGTGGAAATATACACTTCTTTTTCCGCCAAGGCTTGCACAATCACTTCTGGTTTTAGATGAGGAACGGAGATATTTAAAATATGCGGCGCCCTTTTTTTAGGGGAGTTAACAAAAACTCCTTCTATTTTTTCACACTCCTGTTCTATCCAACGGGAAATTTCCTCTACCATAAAAATTTTTGTTTTTTGTTGGTCCAGCGCCAGTCTTAATGCTTTCGTCATTGCCACTACCCCAGCAACATTTTCTGTTCCTGGTCTAATGCCTTGTTCTTGACTCCCACCAGTAAAGAGCGAGTCTATCTTCAAACCTTTGCGAACATATAAAATTCCATTGCCATTTAGGCCATGAAATTTATGAGCTGACATTGTGCATAAATCAACGATACCTTTTAAAGGGAGCGTAACCTTTGCTATTCCTTGCACGTTATCTACATGAAAATTTATTCGCGGATATGTCTTTAATAACTGACCAATTTCTTCGATTGGTTGAATCGACCCGATTTCGTTATTGACATGTATCAGTGAGACTAGAATCGTATGATCAGTAATAGCTTCCTCCACTTGTGACTTTAAAATTACCCCATGTTCATTTGGCAACAAATACGTAACGCGAAATCCTTCTTTTTCTAATTTTTTGCATGCATCATACGTAGCTGAATGTTCAATTGTAGAAGTTATAATATGATTTCCTCTATCACGATATTGTGAGGCGATACCCTTTATTGAGATATTATTTCCTTCTGTTCCTCCAGAAGTAAAGACTATTTCCTGAGGCTCTACTTCAAGGCTCTCTGCGACCTTTTGTCGCGCTGAATGGAGTAATTGTTCAACCTCTTTTCCTAATGGATGAAGAGAAGAGGGATTGGCAAAATAAGTACGTGCTACAGTAGAAAAAGTGTCTACAACTTCTGGATACGGCCGAGTCGTTGCACTGTTATCAAAATATATCATTTGGTGAACTCCTTTTGTTTTTCCGGTTTGCTTCTGCTCAACAAAGAATCATAGCATACTTTAAGCATAATGAACAACGAATATTTCAACATTTTAAAACTTTTTTAAACGAGGAAGAAATTATTTGTTCTACCTACTTCTATTTGTGATAAAATTTCCCTTGTTATTATTTAACTCACTACAATCTTGAATATTTACTGGAGGTACATGACATGATTAAAACTCAACCTTACACATATAAAGACACTATGATCATTGGGTTAATGATGTTTGCACTTTTCCTGGGTGCTGGCAATTTGATTTTCCCACCATTATTGGGACAAGAAGCTGGCACTTCGGTTTGGTCGGCGGTCGCTGGTTTTCTTGTTACAGGCGTTGGCCTTCCCATCCTTGCTATCATTGCAATTGCAAAATCGGGTGGTGACTTGCAACAAATCTCTGGCCGAGTCGGCAAAATATTTGGACTTATTTTCCCTTTTATCGTCTATTTAGCTATCGGACCTCTTTTTGGTATTCCCAGAACAGGCTCTGTTGCCTTTGAAATTGGAATATTACCTTATTTAGATGAGGGGATGACAACTTTCCCCCTGTTTATTTTCACTATTATTTTTTTAGGGATAAGCTATTGGCTGAGTTTGAATCCCTCAAAGCTTGTACCACGAATCGGTAAAGTCTTGACTCCCATTTTAGTGATAACTTTACTGACGTTAACTGTAGCAGGAATTGTTTCACCGATTGGATTTGCACTAGATCCTATTAATGAATATACGAATGTTGCTTTTTTCACCGGCTTTCAAGAAGGGTTTTTTACCATGGATGCAATTGGTGCACTAGTCTTCGGTACAATTGTCATCACCCGTATGAAAGAACGTGGATTATCAGATAGAAAAAGGTTAATTCACCATTCCGTGCAAGTAGCCTTTATCGCTGGGGTTGGTCTAGTTTTCGTTTATATTTCTTTAGCTTATCTTGGTTCGACAAGTGTCTCGATCCTCGGTTATCAAGAAAATGGAGGGCTTGCTCTAACCAGTATTTCACGGTCGTTACTTGGTTCTACTGGGTTAGTTCTCTTATCATTAATTATTACGATTGCTTGTTTAACTACTGCTGTAGGGTTAATCTCAGCATTCGGAGAGTATATCTCTAAAACCATACCTTCCATTCCATATGTCGTCTCAACAGGTTGTGTGGCCCTCTTTAGTCTAATTATGGCTAATATGGGACTGACACAACTTATTCAATTTTCTCTGCCTATATTAATAATCATTTATCCCATCGCTATTGTATTAATTATCCTAACACTATTAGATACTTTTTTTCATGGCAGAAAAGAGGTTTATGCAGGAGCAGTTTTCGGAACAGCAATTATCAGCATTTCAGATGGTCTGATTGCCGGTGGAGTAATGACAGAGGACAAGATAAATTTTTTATCCTTTTTTCCCTTTACAGAACAGGGATTGGCTTGGATTCTACCTGCTATTCTAGGTGCAGCTATTGGTTTTATTTACTCCGGAATCTTTCAACCAGCGCCATCTAAGAAAATAAACTAAGTCAGTAAGAAAACGGCCTAGCCGTCTTTTATTCAATACGGCATGAGCTTTCGCCCCTTGATTTACCAAGCGTAAAGGTAGATGTCAACTTATACTTTTTAACCTTGCAAAAAGCCGGTATATTGAGAGATTCCTCAATGTACCGGCTTTTGTCCTTCACTCGCTATTTCTTTCTTCTTCTAATGCGTCTAGTATAACATCTACGGATATGACACCGTTAGAAGTCAAATCGTTAAAATCTCCTGGTAAAATTCCTTTTTCATTAATAGGTATAGCTTCGGTCAACCATTTTTCCGAGTCTTTGATTTTTATTTCTGAAGTATTTGAAGTAAATGCAAGTTGTTTCTCAGAACGTTTATGATTAGAGTACTCGTTTCATGTATCCTTTTTTCATAAAAGCCCCCCTAATAATAAGACACCTGAAGCTTTTCCAGTTCTTGAACTTTCTCTAAAACCTTCGGATCGACTAATTCCACACCTTCTAAAGCAAATTCAAGCGACTCCTCGTACAAATAATGCCGAAAGCGGTCCTCCGCCTGTAATAGCTTAATATTGACGTGATCATACTCACTGCGATATCTGTTCCCATACTGAATGACAAGTTCAGCCTTCTTTGCTTTCTTAATGGTCTGATCTAAGTTTTCTAGACACGAATCAATATGTTTTTTAGCTTCTTCCACATGTTTATTAACATTCTGAATGGAAATTGGAATCTGGTCTAAACTCTCTAATGCTTTATTTAATATTTCTTCCGCTTCATCCAATTGCATCAGCAGTAACTCTGGAACTCCAGGAATATTACTTTGCTTCAATCGTTTCTGCCCTTGAGTCAAATCCGTTTGCATTTGACGAATTGTTTCTTCTGCTTTTCGTTCATCACTTCGCAAGTGTTGAAAGTTATCATGCATTTCTTTCACTTCACTTTCGACATTATCAAGTTCAATCTTAAAATCCTGTGTCATACTTCTCAATGTTGTGAAGGACTGTTTCTTTTCCTCCATAGCATCTTCAATTACAGAGAGTTGATTAAAAAGTTCTTTAATATTTTTCTCTATTTTAATTTGCTGTTTGTCATCATCTTCTGTTAATTGATAGTTTAATTTCAATGTTTCAATTTCAGCGCTTAGTGATTGATAGGATTGTGGTAGCTTTGAAAGATGTTCTCTTAATACTTGTAATTCTTTCTCAACAAAGTTTTTAGATAACACCTCGTGTTCAAGTTTTTCGTAGATATCGTTTATTTCACTATCTGTAGTTTCTATCGGCTCTTTTACTTCTTCAAGATTTAAACTCTCCACTAAAGGTAAAAGAACAATCAATCGCCGTTTCATCTCATTTACTTGTAGTTGATATGAAAAATGATGAAGGGAGTAACCTTCCTTCTCCATCTCGGTAAAACCTTTTTCCAAGTCCTCTAATTGCTTAGGAATTTCTTTCTCTATTCTTACTAGATATTGAGGGACTTCCACCATCACATCTTGGTATTCCTTTAAAAGCTCGGACATTTTCAAAAGTAGTTGACGCGCTTGAAAATAATTACCTTTTTCTGTTTCCTCGTCAAAGCTTTCAAACATTAGTTGGATTTCTTTCAACTTTTGATCAAAAGTTGATGCCGCTTGACCCAAGGTTCCTTTTTGTACCCACAATTTCTTCTTTGTTTCGTGAAATAGGTCCTTCACACCATCTATATCTTTACGGTTTTGCTCTTCACTATGTATTAATTGATCTACTTCCTGAACCATTTCTTTCATTTGCTGCTGGACAGCATCAAGTTCAGTATCTACAAATCTAACATATTGCTTTGCTTTAAAAAATCTGTACTTGTTAGCCAACTCTTCAATATCAAACAGCTTTTCTTCCATATCCGGAAGTTGGATCGTTACAATATTATCCCACTCTTCCCGCCATTGTCCAAAGCGCTCTTCCGTTTCACCGGACATCCTTAACCCTTTAATTCTCGAAAGCTCTTCCGTTATTGGTTCATTCATCATCTTCATCTTTTTATTCTCTAATCGGTCTACTTCTTTATATAATTTTTTTCGCGACCAAGCCCCATAAATAATTATAATTAAAAATAGAAGAATAGAGCCATAAATGACATACATAAACATATGAGGCCTCCTCCAACGCATTTTCATGAAAATATTCATAAAATTATGATATAATATATCCTAATCGTAAAATCGACAAACTATTAACCTAGCTATTTATTTCACTATATTTACTTACTTAATTATCTTTTTTTACATTTTTCTTCAGGTTCTACATATACTTATCCCTATCATATCACGTAATAAGATAATTTTGTCGAAATAATTTCTATTTTTCCCAAAAGAAATGTCACTCACTTCTTTCGAATATTAATTTTTAAAAAGCTAAAAGGAGACATTTAATTATGATAAGAAGAGATGGTCATATTCACACCCCTTTTTGTCCCCATGGGTCAAAAGATATGTTTAGCAGCTATATTGAACAAGCTATTAAACAAGGATTTTCAACCATATCATTCACAGAACACGCGCCTTTACCACGGGGTTTTTCAGATCCAGTTCCTGATAAGGACAGTGGATTAGCCCTTGATTTATTACCTCAATACATAGAAGCATGTAACGAAATGAAGCAGGAATATAGCCAGCACATTACTATCTACACGGGATTGGAAGTAGATTATATAGAGGGTTTTGAGCAAGAAACACGAGAATTTTTAGATGAGTGGGGACCTTTTATTGATGATTCGATTTTATCTCTTCACTTTCTTCAGACAACAGAAGGCCACTATACTTGTATGGACTTTTCACCTGAGAGCTTTGAATTTTTAATTAAAAAATGCGACACAGTAGAAGATGTTTATAAACTGTATTATTTATGTTTGCTCCGATCTATTCGATGGGATCTCGGACCTTTCAAGCCTAAACGCTTAGGACATATGACTTTGGTAAGGAAATTCCAAAAACTTTTCCCTACAAACTTTGATGACAGTAACTATATCAATCTCGTGTTACGTAGTATGAAAGAACATAACATGTCACTAGACGTAAACGCTGCCGGGCTTGTTAAACAACATTGTATGGAGGTCTATCCCCCTATTGAAGTCTTGTTGCGTGCTAAACAGTTAGGCATCCAATGTGTATACGGCTCAGATTCACACCAAGCTAAACAAATTGGAATTGGAAAGGCTGAACTTGATAATTTTATTTAATTAGGAATGTGTCTACCTCACAATTGATGGAACACTCGTAACAGAGTCATTAAAATGCGTAGAAACCCACTGACACAATTCCGAGAAATACTGATCCAGGAAATCATTTTCATGAGGCATGAGATGGTAGACCTCCCGAATATATTGAGGATGTAAAAAAGGCAATGTCAACATTCCGCGCAGTTGCAGCACAAAATACTCATTCGGCAAGGTCTTCAACTCCCCCTCTTCATACGCCATCTCAAGTAACAACTCATATAAATGCTTCTCTTTCGCTAAGTAAGAAGCCATCAATTCACGAACGAGAGTTGTATCCAAGGTGATTTCCCGATGTACAAATCTTGCTAATTCGTGATGTTTCTTTTGATAAATCATCACGCCCCATATAGCTTTTAATAATGAATCGAACACCGCTTCGCTATCATTTCTTCGTTTTTGAACCTGTAATTCAATTGCTGAAACATATCCCTCTAAAAATTTTGTCATCAAATACTCTAATAATCCTTGTTTCCCATCAAAATAATATGATATTAGGGCAACGTTAGTTTCCGCTTTTTTCGCAATATCTCTTACAGAGGTACCAGAATAGCCTTGCACATTAAAAAGTGAAATGGCCGCTTCAAGGACTTTTTCTTTAGAGGCTTTTTTCTCCATCGTCGTCACTTCCTCCTATCTATTACTCTCTATATAACATATTCATGATTGCAAATTATTCTCCTGCAAAAACTAATCGACAAGATTATATATTTCATTGCAATAAGCGATATGATATACTTTTTCAAAATGTCTGAAAGGATGACGATGTATGTTTCAAACAAATACGTATCAAGGATCTTTAGAGGAAAAGTATACGTTACTTACTAAGCAATTAGATGCCCTTCTAGAAGGCGAAAAAGATCAAATTGCTAACCTTAGCAATGCTTCCTCCTTGTTGAATCAATTTCTCTCTGATGTAAATTGGGTTGGTTTTTACTTGTGGAAAGAAAATGAATTAGTATTAGGACCATTTCAAGGCATGCCTGCATGCGTAAGAATTAAATATGGAAAAGGTGTTTGTGGAACTGCTGCGAAAGAGGAACGTACTCTCCGTATCGAGGACGTTCACACGTTTCCAGGTCATATAGCCTGTGATGCAGCTTCAAACTCTGAAATTGTGGTGCCCTTATTGAAAAATGGAAGTCTTATTGGCGTTCTGGATATCGATAGCCCTAGTAAAAATAGATTCTCTGAAGAAGACCAAAAAGGACTCGAACAATTTGCTTCTACCTTGCTTAAACATTTGTAATTCAGGACTACAGTAAGTGTTAGCTTATGCCGCTTTATCTCATAAGATCTTTTCCATTGAGACTAGCGGCATCGCAATAACTAGATTCTTTAATTTTATACGGTTCTAGAGACACATTTACAGTTCACTTTTAATTTACTAATCCGTTTCTTGATAAACTATGACGGTATTTCTACCGGAATTCTTCGCTTCATACATGGCATTGTCTGCTTGGTTGAAAAGCTTAGTCGCTGAAGGTACTCCCAATGTATTAGACCAATAAGATACACCGCAGGAAACCGTCACTTTTGGAAGTGTAAGTATTTCCACTTTTTTTCTAATTCTTTCCGCTACGTTTTTAGCATCTACTATCTTTGTTCGAGGCAAATATATTGCCAATTCTTCTCCTCCCCATCGCACAGGGATATCATAGCCGGATTTAATGTTTTCAATAATCACCTTAGCTACTTGAATAATGACATCATCTCCAGATTGGTGACCGTACTGATCGTTAACTTTTTTAAAATTATCAATATCCAATAAAACAAATGAGCCAAATCCATCTGCATTCATAGATCCAAGAACCTGTTCATCCATATACTCTCTCGTATACAATTTTGAAAGATAGTCTGTTATGATCAATTCTTTCATTTCAGCATGTAACATCGCATTAACAAAAGCTAAAGTAGAGTGATGCACAAGTGATTGACACAGTTTAAATGCATCATAGCTGAATGCATATTCTTCTTTACCGAACACAATTACGGCGCCTAAAATATGATTATCATGAAGCATTGGTACACCTATTACTGATTTATATGGAACGACTTCGTTAGTAGTTTTTTGAAAATCGCTGTGAAATATTTCTTTTTGCGTTTCTTCCATTTGAGTCAAAAGTTGCTCACTTAAGACTTTAACTTGTTCACAGGAAAAAAGCTTATTTTCCGAATGATCATTTAACAAGTGCCGATCCGCCATCTGAAAACAAACTTCATCTGCTGAAAATGCCTTCTTCATTTTTTCTACAAGAATGCCTATTGCTTCATCTAATTTTAAATTACCATTTAACTCATGGGACGTTTGATTGATTAATTGAAGGTCAGCTATATGTTTCCTTGATTGCTGATACAGTTCTGCATTTTCAATTGCGATTCCACCGGTATCTGCTAACACTTGAATGAAATCAATTTCTTGATCTTTGAATATTTGAGAGTATGTAGCTGTCATTTTAAATACTCCGTATACTCCTTGTTTTCCTTTAAGGGGAATATACAGCATTGTTTTTTTCTTCTCAATTAGATCCATTGTTAACACATTTCCAGTTAGATAGGCTTCTGCTGCATAATTTTCTTTACCATCATTTATATCAAGTGGCTGAGCTGATAAGTATTCAGAAACCTTCCAATCATTAGATAAAAGTAATTCTATAGTAAATGTTGGATATGCTTCACTTAATGCATGAAGAATTTCCTTTAAAATACCGTTAACATCCATCGACGAATAGAACTTCCGATTTACTTTTAGAAGTAATTCTTTCTGAATTTTTTCATTCATCGTTTCTTTATAATCTATCAATCTTTTAAACCATGGAGCTAGCAGCTCACTTATATCTGCAATAGCTTCAACGGAACTAGTTGAAAAATTATCGTTTTCTAAAAGAAGGACCATAACGAAGCCTAACATTTCATTGTTAGCATACAAAGGGAATAAAACATAGTCACTTTTAATATTCGTAAATAATTGAGATTTTAAAGTAACCTCATGTTTTTTTAAAAAGGGACGTATTTCCATTTCTTCGTTCGTAAATACTTCCAGAATTGAAGACGCTTCTACCTTTTCATAGTCTTTACTATTTAGTACATTTATGTTTGATGATTCATAAGGTTGAAAGCATGGTTGTGACGAATCTTTAAAGAAAAGAATAAAATCTTCCTGTAAGTCTAATTCCTCTTTTAACATATGTATAAATGTTAGCGAGAATTGGCTTAGTTCATTCGTGAATCCAGTTTTCTCCAGCATTTTAGCGACCAGACAAAGACTTCCCCCCCTAGAACTTTTATCACATTGTTCTTTTTTAGCCATTCTTTCCCCTCACTTTTCATCTCTAATATAATTTTGTATTCATAACTTAATTATACACGTTTTCATCAAGTCTTTCCTATTAAATCGGTAATTTTTTTATTATTAATAGATTACAGTTTGCTTTTTGTATTTTTAATTCTTTTATGATTCTGGGAAGCTTCTAAGGTGGTTTTGATTTTGTATCCTAGTTTGAAGTTTTCGCAGAAAATCATGTTAGGATTTTATAATAGAAGAGAGAAACTATTATTAAAATCTGTGTAGTATTGACATTGAGCCTTAAAAATTATACAATATTCGTTGTGCAAATAAGACAGCCAAAGTAAACATCATATAGCTCATTTCATTCCCGCACATGCGAGGGGTATTGCGTAACCTACAGCTGTCGAGGCGAAGGTGCCGAAAATGAAATGTCTACGTGAATGGGATTACTACTGTTAATTATTTCACGAAATCTTATATATCCTTAAGGAGGATCTCAATATGTCACGTTATACTGGACCAAGTTGGAAGCTTTCCCGTCGTTTAGGAATTTCTCTAAGCGGAACTGGAAAAGAGCTTCAAAAACGCCCATACGGACCTGGACAACACGGCCCGAACTCAAGAAGAAAAGTAACAGAATACGGTCTTCAGCTTCAAGAGAAGCAGAAGCTTCGCCACATGTACGGCATGAACGAAAAACAATTCAAAAAGGTATTCGTTAATGCTGGTAAACAAGATGGTATTCACGGTGAGAACTTCATGATTCTATTAGAATCACGTTTGGATAACATCGTTTACCGTTTAGGTCTTTCACGTACTCGTCGTCAATCTCGTCAGCTTGTTAACCACGGTCACGTCCTAGTTGATGGTGCTCGCGTTGACATCCCGTCATTCCGCGTACGTCCTGGTCAAACAATTACACTTCGCGAAAAGTCTCGTAACCTTGACATCGTGAAAGAAGCACTTGAAATGAACGACTTTACACCATCATTTGTTGAATTTGATGCAGACAAGTTAGAAGGAAAGTTCATTCGTTTACCTGAACGTTCTGAATTACCTGCTGAAATCAATGAACAACTAATCGTTGAGTGGTATTCACGTTAATATTTCAGACACAGCCCAATGCGGCTGTGTTTTTTTGTTGTTTCATAATGATCGTTTCGTTCTATCTCAACGTTGGACTTAATCGTTTTTATTTGATGACCGGGGCAACGTACTCATTTGAGCTCCTCTTCCATTCATTTCATCGCACAACGCGATCATTTCAGCTCCACGCCACCGAGTGTCAGTCTCATTTCCTCTCTACGACCTGCTAAGACCAGCTAACGCCCCTAAAACACCAAAAAGGTACCTTCCATAGTGAAGGTACCCGTTAACCTATTAGTTTTAATACTTAATTAGAAAGAACTTCTTTTTCCCGCGGCGAATGATTGTAAATTCCCCATCAATTTTATCTGTTTCGTCCATTACCTTGTCAATCTCCTGACAACGATCCCCATTGATGTAAACCGCTCCGTTTTTAATGTCTTCCCTCGCTTGGCGTTTAGAAGATGCGATCTCAGCTTCAACTAAAAGTTCAACTAATCCAAGTCCTTCTTCACTAACTTTGTAAGAAGGAACGTCTTTAAATCCTTGAAGCACTTCATTTGCTGTCAGTTGTTTTAAATCCCCTCCACCAAATAGAGCGGCGCTAATCTTCCATGCTTCTTCTACTGCTTCTGCTCCGTGAACAACCCTAGTTAATTCCTCAGCCAGTTTTTTCTGGGCAGCACGTTCATGAGCACGCTCCTGAACTTCCACCTCTAGTTTATCTATTTTTTCTTTGGAAAGGAACGTAAAGTACTTCAGAAATTTAACAACATCCTGGTCCTCTGTATTTAATAAGAATTGATAGAATTCATAAGGAGAAGTTTTATCTCGATCAAGCCAGATTGCTCCCCCTTCCGTTTTCCCAAATTTAGATCCATCTGCTTTTGTCACTAGTGGGATTGTAAATCCATAGGCGTCAGGTCGTTCGCTTTCTTCCATTCCAGACATTCTGCGAATTAGCTCAAGACCTGCTGTGATATTCCCCCATTGATCACTTCCACCAATTTGAAGTTTAACTCCTTCTTCCTTGTTCAATCGATAGAAGTCATAGGATTGCAGGATTTGATAGCTAAATTCGGTAAAAGAGATACCTGAAGAAATACGTGATTCCACTGATTCCTTCGCAAGCATATAATTTACTCCAAAATATTTTCCAACATCACGTAGGAAATCAATCACAGTCATAGAACCTATCCACTCATAATTGTTTACAAGCGTAGCTTTACTTTCACCCTTGAAATCAAGAAACTTCAATAGTTGATCTCTGATTTTATCGCTAAATCCCTCTACTACCTCTTGCTCATTGAGTGTTCGTTCCGCTTTTTTACCACTTGGGTCCCCTATTAGACCTGTAGCTCCTCCTACTAACGGGTATGGGCGGTGTCCTGCTAGTTGAAATCTACGTAATGTTAAGATTGTCAATAAATGGCCAATGTGGAGGCTGTCTCCTGTGGGATCAAAACCACAGTAAAGCTTTACTTTATCTTCACTTAACAATTTTTCTAAACCTTTTTCATCTGTCATCTGGTTTACAAGCCCTCTAAATTTTAAATCCTCTAGTAATGTCATGTGATTCACCTCATATGTTCATTTTATTATTAAGCTTTTAATGACCAATTATCATGGAAATCGTTACAGGAACAAAATTGAATACTTTTCAACTGCGTTAACAATCCCAGAAACACAAAAAAGCCCCTTCAGTATAAAGGGACGAATTGATCGCGGTACCACCCTGATTGGAAAAAGTTGTTTTCCCAGCTCAAAATAGAGTTAACGCCTCTCTACGTTCTATGTTTCCATAGATTTTCTCCAAGGTGGTAATTCATTTCTGTCTTTGTACCGGTTCACAGCACCACCGGTTCTCTGAAACAGGGAGACATTAACTACTAGGTCCTCTTCATTGAATGCAAGTATCAAATTGATATGTTTATTATTTTTACCACAATATCACAGACTAAGTCAATAAAAACATAAAACTTATTTCGTTTACTTATACTTATCAATTAACTAATATGCTATAATATGATTGACTTTTTAGGAGGTATGAACGATGAGTGAAGACCGATTTTCGTTAAAAAAACTCTTTCAACGGAAAGAGCCGAGATATGTATTAAAAGGTGTCCGAGTAACATCTAAAGTATTCTGGAACTTATTCTTAATTATTGCGATCTTGGGCATAGTTGGTGCAGCATTTGCCGGTGGCGCTGGTGCTGGATACTTCGCTTCATTGGTTCAAGACGAACCTATACAAAGCTTTGAAGAAATGGAACAAAGCATCTACGACTATGAAGAAGCAACTGAAATATACTTTGCTGGTGAGGAATACTTGGGTGATATGCCAAGTCCACTGGAAAGACGTGAAGTAGATTTGGAGGATATTTCTCCTCATTTAATCGATGCTGTTATCGCTACGGAAGACGAATATTTTTTCGAACATAATGGAATCGTTCCGAAAGCACTATTTCGTGCTGTTTATCAAGATTTTTCAAACGCATCCACGCAAACAGGTGGTAGTACTTTAACCCAACAGTTAATTAAAAATCAGTTGCTTACTAGTGAAGTAACACATGATCGCAAAGCTATTGAAATTCTGTTGGCTCTGCGAACAGAAAATTTCTTTGCAAAAGAAGATATTCTTGAAGCATATTTAAATATTGTGCCATTTGGCCGAGATGCTTCAGGTCAACAAATTGCTGGTGCTCAATCAGCCGCACAAGGAATCTTTGGAGTGGATGCTTCTGATTTAAATATCCCACAAGCAGCATTTATCGCAGGGTTACCTCAAAGTCCATTTGCTTATACACCGTTTACCGGAGATGGCGAAGTAAAGGAAGATTTTGAAGCTGCTTTAAATAGAATGGATATCGTTTTAAACAGCATGCTTTCCAAAGGTTATATTTCAGAGGAAGAATTAAAAGAAGCAAATGACTACGATTTCCGGGCGAATTTCACTGAACCTGAACCTAGCAGCTATGAGGCATACCCATTCATTACTGATGAGGTTCGTAATCGGGCAGTAGATAAGTTAGCTATTGTTTTGATGGAAGAAGATGACATTGATCTTAGCGAAATTGAGGATGAATCCCGAGTCCAACTATTAGAAAACAGGTATGCAGAAGAAGCTGCGAAAGCTCTTCAACGAAATGGATATAAAATCCATACTACAATTAATAAAGAGATTTACGATGCGCAACAGCAAGCAGTTGCTGATTATGAATACTTTGTGGATCGAACAGAAGAAGTCACTTCTGAGGATGGAGAAACAGAAGAAGTTTCTATCTTAGAAGAGACAGGTTCTGTTTTAATAGATAATAAAACAGGGGCAATTATCAGTTTTGTTGCTGGTCGGGATTATGACGTTCAAAACTACAGTCACGCTACTCAATCAATACGGCACACTGGATCGACAATGAAACCGTTATTGACCTATGCCCTTGGTTTTGAAACAGGTTCGTTACAACCTGCCTTCATCACTCCTGATACTCCTTTTGAATACAGACATGCCGGGAAAACTGTTAATAACTTTGATTTCAGGCACTCAGGGTTAATCACTGCTAGAGAAGCCCTTGTGAGATCAAGAAACGTCCCTGCCGTTAGAGAGTTTTATGATGTTGATTATGAAACAGCACAACAAGCAATGTTTAACTACGGTTTTGAAGATTTTATGGCCCTAGGAGAACCATTTGAAGGCACACCTCTTGGGACATTAGGTTTATCCACTGAAGCGAATACAAGTGCGTTCTCAACGTTTGCTAATGATGGGAAGCGACTCGAGAGCCATATTATTGACAGAATAGAAACCGCTGATGGTGACGTTGTCTTTGAACAAGAGCAAAATGAAGTGGAAGTAATTTCACCACAAGCAAGCTATCTCACTCTCGACGTTATGCGCGATGTTTTGAAATCTCCGGGTACCGGTTCAGCTGTTCCGGGATATTTAAACTTTAGTGCAGACTGGGCGGGAAAAACAGGTACTACACAAGATGTTAAAGATGCCTGGTTTGTAGCTTTAAATCCTAATGTTACACAAGGTATTTGGCTAGGCTATGATGACAGTACCCCTATTGATCAACAAGCTTATGGTCTAAGCTATGGACAGCGCACACAAAAGCTTTGGGCTGCCCTTGCTAATGCTGCCCATGAGGTTGATCCTAATCTAATGGCACCTGAGGAGAGTTTTGAGTCTCCTGGTGGGATTGTCAGTGCAACTATTTGCGGTCTATCAGGCAAGCTTGCATCTGATTTATGTCGCGAGGCTGGATTTGTTACAACAGACATATTTGATTCAAGGTATGTTCCAACAGAAAAAGATGACAGTCTTCAGCGAGTTGATTACGTGACAGTAGCTGAAGGGATCTATAAAGCACTTGATTCTACGCCAAATGAATTCACAAAAAGCGGCGTATCCATCGATGAAGACTCTTTCGACTTTGCTGATGATGGTGATATTTCGGAATATATTCCAGATGACTGGAATAATCTTGTTCCTGATCGTGAGGCTCCTAATAATGGGAAAACACCAGGTTCGCTGCAATCCGTATCATCTTCAAATGGAAATGTTTCATGGAATAACCATCCAGATGGTGATGTTGTCGGCTATCGCATCTACTACTCTGCTGAAGAGGGCTCTAGTTTTACCAAAGTAGGCAGTGTTCGTTGGGATGAGAGTAACAGCTACTCAGGAAGCCAAGGTGCTTACTATGTAACTGCCGTAGACTCTGCTGGTAGAGAATCTTCCAGAAGCGCAGAAGTCATCATGGGCACATATAGTGCCCCAGAACCTGTGGAAGAAGAAGTGCCTGAAGAAAACAACGAAGACGAAGGTCAAGAAAACAATGATAGCAATGCCAATGATAATGATAATGCAAATAATAATACAGATAACAATAACAGTGCACCAGATGCAGAAAATGAAAACAATCAACAAGAACCGGAACCTGAACCTGATCCTGAGCCTGAACCTGAACAACCTGAAGGTAACAATAATGTTAATAACTCTGAAAATAACAACTCAAATGCTACTCCAGAAGAAGAAGATGATGATGAGACTAGTAATGAGGTTCAATCCAATGATAACGAAAGTGCTAATAACAATGGCAGTAACAACAATAGTAATTCAAACACCAGTAACAATGCTAACAGCACAGGAAATTGATTTAAGAACGTGGGTAACATTTTTGACACCAGAAGAACAGAAAAGGCACTGAAAAGTCGATATTACTTTTTCAGTGTCCTTTTCTTTTGATTGTTTTAATTACGAAAGAACAGAAAGGCGCTTTAGTTCGCTTTCGGCCCATGCTCTCTCTCCATGGGAAGCGTTTCAGCCTCTTCGAATGAAGACCGTTTGATCCTTTTCCTGCATGCATCGTCGCCGCTTTATGCTTCTTTTAGTACTCCACAAGTCACACCAATAATAAATTATTTCACCTATATAATATCCCTTGGCATTTCCTCAAAAAGATAGGGTTATGGTATAGTAAAAGAAAGGTTACAATTCGTAAATGCCTGAAGGGTGAGATGGCTATGAAACACAAAAAGCGACATCATTCACTAACTATTCAAACTAAAGATGGGAATGAGATAGTGATTGAAGGCCCAATAACAAAAGAACGTCTAAATGACAGCGCTTTCGACGATAACCTAGTTGCTTTTAGACCTCCTAAACAACAGAAGGTTGCCTTGCTGAAGGTTGCAGAGCTCGAAGAAAGTCGAATTATTATTGCTCGTGATGGAGATACAATTGTCGGATATGCCATTTTTCTGTATCCGGATCCGTTAGAAAGATGGTCAGAAGTCAAGTTGGACAATTTACTAGAGTTAGGTGCGATCGAAGTTTCAAATAAATACCGTGGTTATCAGCTAGCCAAAAATTTATTAAAAGTGTCTATGTCAGATGATGCTGTTGAAGACTATATTATAATCACAACCGAATATTATTGGCATTGGGACCTTAGAGGCACCGGACTATCTATATGGGATTATCGAAAAGTAATGGAAAAAGTCATGAATACCGGCGGATTGGAATGGTATGCCACGGACGATCCCGAAATATGTTCTCACCCCGCTAACTGTTTGATGGCAAGAATCGGCAAGAGAGTTGGTCCTGACGCAGTTCATGAGTTTAATAGGGTTCGATTTAAACACAAATATATGTTTTGATGCCAAAGTAATTTTAACTTGCTTATCTTTTATGAGAGGAATGAATTTCTTTTGAACCTACATCACATTATGAAAAAAGAAGTTATATCAGCTGATCCGACTATGCCTGTTTACAAAGCCATAGAACTGATGGATAAAAATCGAATTCGACATTTACCTATTATAGATGAAAATTCTTACCTTATAGGAATCATTTCAGATAGAGACCTTCGTGATGTGAAGCCATCAATTTTTGAAAATAACAATGAGAAATTTCATAATCTACCGGTTTCTAAAGTAATGATCACAGATATGATTACAGCAATGCCGGATGATTTTGTAGAAGAAGCTGCTCACACGATGATAGAAAATAAGATTAGCTGTCTTCCGGTTGAAACAGATGGGAAACTCGAAGGTATTATATCAGAGACTGATCTTTTGCATACCCTGGTTCGTCTCACAGGAGCAAATTTGCCTACATCCAGATTAGAAGTAGAAGTACCAAATGAAACTGGTAAATTAGCAGAAGTTTCTTCAATTATTAGTGATCATCAGCTAAATATTCAAAGTGCTCTCGTCTATCAATCTTTTGAAACGAACGAAAAAAAAATACTCGTATTTCGCATTCAAAGTTTGAATATGCGACCCCTTCTCAACACATTGAAAAAGAAGAGGTATGAAGTAATCTGGCCTGTAGATTTGGAGATGAAAGTATGAGAGAAGAAGCAGCATTTATTTTTTCACCGGAGCAATTAAAATATAAATTTCATCAAGATCATCCGTTTAATCAGGACCGATTATCTATTACAAATGACCTTCTGTTTAAAATCGGTGCGTTAAACCCTTCATCGATTATTCCCGCTAGAATGGCTACCTTAGATGAGCTATTATTGGTACATGATGAAGACTATGTACAGGCTGTTGTTGGTGCTAGTGAGGGACAATTTCGCTCTTCATACCGAACAACATATGGAATAGGTACCGAGGATACTCCTGTATTTCCGCAAATGCACGACGCGGCAGCGTGGTTAGTAGGAGGAACATTAGAGGCTGTTGATCAAGTATTTGCCAATGGTTATAAACATGCATTAAATTTAGGTGGCGGCCTTCACCATGGATTTCGTGGAAAGGCGTCTGGATTTTGTATTTATAATGATAGTTCTGTTGCGATAGAGTATATTCGAAAAAAATATGATGCTAGAGTTCTGTATATCGACACTGATGCCCATCACGGTGACGGCGTCCAATGGGCTTTCTATAATGATCCTGATGTGTGCACATTATCCTTTCACGAAAGTGGCAGGTTTCTTTTCCCTGGTACTGGACACGTAAATGAACGAGGTCATGGAGAAGGTTTAGGGTACTCTTTTAATGTACCTTTTGAAGCATTTACTGAGGATGAATCTTGGTTGTTAGCTTATAAAGCGGCAATAAGAGAGGTCATCGCTTATTTTAAACCGGATGTCATTCTGACTCAAAACGGAGCGGATGCTCACTATTACGACCCATTGACTCATCTTTGCGGGACGATGAAAATGTTTCAGGAAATACCAAAAATTGCACATGAACTTGCACATGAGTATTGCGATGGTAAATGGATTGCTGTTGGCGGTGGCGGTTATGATATATGGCGAGTCGTGCCAAGGGCTTGGTCTCATCTATGGTTAGAAATGACGGAACAAACGGACAAGACTTTTCAGTCCATTCCATCCTCTTGGATCAGCCAATGGGAAAAAGAAGCTCCCGTAAAATTACCTGAGGAATGGCATGACTCTGAAGGAATATACCCGGATATTCCCAGACAGAAAGAAATCATAGAAAAAAATGAACGCATGCTCTTGAAAGCTCTTAAACCGATTTTTGACAAACAAAATATTTATAAAAACTCTTAAGTATATCTGCAACTTGGACATTTAATACAGCGTGATCTTTCACCACCCCGAGGAGTTTGGCTGAAGTCGTTGCCGCGGAAAGCAGCCTCCTAGAGTGGATTCGAGCCTCTCTGTTCGATTGAAAACACCAAGCTGAAAATGAAACAAATAAAAAAAGCTTAGAAGTTTTCTAAGCTTTTTTATTAATATAGGTCATCATCACCATAATTTGGGTCTGAAATGACAATCACAATTCGACGATTTTGTTGTAAGTTATCGACTGTTGTATTAGGTACTACTGGACGAGTATCTCCATAGCCAACTGCTAAGAATCTCTCAGGTGCTAAGGACTCACTATCTACCAGATAGCGAATAATACTACTTGCCCGCGCTCCTGACAATTCCCAGTTCGAAGGGAACTGCGCTGTACTAATAGGTCTACTGTCTGTATGTCCTTCTACTTTCACCATATTAGGTATCGTATCAAGAAGCGTTCCGACCTTATCCAAAAACGGATAAGCATCGGGAATTATTTCCGCCGCTGCACTCTCAAACAATGCTTGTTCTTGGAGAACAAGAACTACTCCTCGATCATCTCTTGAAGCCGAAATTTCCTCAGTTAACTCATTCACTTCTAAAAATTCATTAACATCATCCATAAGATTATCTAATTCCTGATTCATTTTTTCTTCATCTTCGTCTATATAAGCTTCAAATGGATCTGTTGTTTCTTCAAATGGATCTGGTGATTCATCTGTATCGTCATTCACTTCCGCATTATCAGAAGGATTTTCAAAAGGAATAACAGACGGAAAACCATCAAACACTGCTCTATCCTGAAATGATTCTGCTATCGCTCGAAACTTGTTGGCATCAACTACAGACATCGAAAATAACATAATAAAAAAAACAAGAATTAATGTCATTAAGTCTGAAAAGGTGACCATCCATTTTGGAGCACCTTTGTCTTCTCGGGATTGAGGTCGCCTATTCATTTAATACAGGCTCCTCTATATCTTCCTCTTTCTTTCCTTTCATATGGTTTGGAAGGAAAGCACTAAGCTTCTCTTGAAGAATTTTAGGATTTTGACCAGACTGAACCCCAATAACACCTTCAACAACAATTTGTTTAATAAATACTTCTTCTTCCGTGCTCATTGCCAGTTTATTAGCCATAGGTATGAATACTAAGTTTGCTAAAAGACTACCATAGAGCGTTGTCAATAAAGCAACTGCCATATTTGGACCAAGAGTTGTTGGATCATTTAAGTTTTGAAGCATAAGTACTAAACCGACTAATGTACCAATCATTCCCCAAGCAGGTGCATACTCGCCTGCTTTTTCAAGGATATTACGCCCCTTGCGGTGACGTTCCTCCATAGCAACTACTTCAGCCATCATAATATCTTTAATGATATCGGGTTCAATACCGTCTACTGCAAGAAGTACTCCCTTCTCAATGAAAGGGTCCTGTACATCCTCTAATCCAGCTTCAAGCGCTAAAAGTCCTTCACGCCTTGCTATCCCGGATAAATTTACAAAAGTATCAATTAGATCTTGTAAATTTTGATTCTTACTCTGAAATGCTTCTTTCATCACCTTTGGTAAAAGGCGTAAATCAGCAAGAGAGAAGTTAATTAAAATCGCACCTGATAAACCACCAAATACAACCAGTATAGAAGCAATTTGCACAAAATCAAGGATCGATCCGCCACCCGTATTGGAGTATACAGCTAACAAAACAGCTGTTATCCCAATAAAAATTCCAATTGGAGTTAATATATCTAATTTTTTCATAAACCTCACCCTAACCCTACATGATGTCTCTTATTAACCCCATTAAGAAGATAATCAAATGTCCGGAAAATCATGTTATGTGAAGACTTCTTACTACTTTTTTCACACTTTTAATGGACCGAATTCCTTTTTATAATAAAATAATTTCAAGAAAACGATTCCCTTAGTCGTTTTCCTGAAAGGAAGTCGAATGCCGCTCTTCTAAACGATGGGGCAATAGCACGACACTATCTGATACTTCTTCTTTATTCATCAACTTTGTTAATAAACGCATGGATACTGCACCAATATCATACATTGGTTGTACTACTGTTGTTAATGTCGGACGAACCATCGTAGCTAGCCTTGTATTATCAAAACCGATGATTTCAAAATCCTCAGGGATCTTATAACCAGCATCCTGAGCCCCATGAATAAGTCCTAATGCCATTTCATCGGTAGATGCGAAAATTGCCGATGGCTTGTCCGCTAATTTCAAATAGGTTTCCATTGCTTCTAATCCCGAGTCATACGTGTAATCTCCAATTACAACGAAATCATCATTCATTTCAATATCAGCTTCCAAAAGTGCTTCCTTGTATCCTGCAAACTTCAAGTACCCGTTAATCGGATCTTCCAACGTACCAGTTAACATTGCAATTTTTTCATGACCATGATCAATAAAATATTTAACTGCATCATATGCTGCCTGCTTATAGTCAATATTAACTGATGGAAATTCTTTTTTATCATCAATTGTAGCTGATAAAACGATAGGTGCTGGAGATTTTTTAAATGTATCTACATGATCTGCAGTTATTTCGCCACCCATAAATACAATACCATCTACTTGCTTTTCCAATAATGTATTTATAAGATGAATTTCTTTCTCCTTATTCTGATCTGAGTTACATAGAATGATATTGTATTTGTACATAGTAGCAATATCCTCAATACCTCGGGCTAATTCAGAGAAAAAGATACTTGAAATATCCGGGATGATAACACCGACTGTTGTTGTTTTTTTACTAGCAAGACCTCTTGCTACAGCATTTGGTCGATATCCTAAACGATCTATGGCTTCCAGTACTCTTTTCCGAGTAGTTGGTTTCACGTTCGGGTTTCCGTTTACTACTCTGGATACGGTTGCCATTGATACACTTGCTTCTCTTGCTACATCATAAATGGTAATATTCATAAATTGCTCCTCCTTGGGATCTTACATATTATGGCTTTCATTTTTTCATAACTTAATGCTATGATACGACACTTTTCGGAGGCACGCAAATTCTTTCATTATATCGACATGCACACCTGTTATGTTTATAAGTATCTACAAAATTCTTAATCAATAACCGGATTTGACGGATAAATATCCCTTTATTTGGATGATACACGATTCATTCTCCGCTTTTCATAAAATAATATTACCATTTACTCAAAAGAAGAGCACTGGAAAAGTTAATTTTACTTTTTCAGTGCTCTTTCCTTTTAATTATGAAAGATAATGGCTCTGCATCACTTATCCACTTACAAAAAGAAGCGACTTAGCTCATTGCTCGAAAAGAATGCCTCATAAGATCTTATTGACCTTTTGAGGCATCCTTTTAAATTAACTTTTATTTTACTGCTGTTTTTTCTCGCTTATAAAGTCCGGATTTCTCTAAGTTATCCATAAACTCATGGAATTGTGGAATATCCATCTGTTGTGCTGAATCTGATAAAGCAACCGCTGGATCTGGATGAACTTCTGTCATTACGCCATCTGCACCAACCGCCAAAGCTGCTTTTGCAGTAGGGAATAATAAATCACGGCGTCCTGTTGAGTGTGTCACATCTACAAATACTGGTAAGTGAGTTTCTTGTTTAAGAATTGGCACTGCTGAAATATCTAATGTGTTTCTAGTTGCTGTTTCATAAGTTCTTATACCACGTTCACAAAGGATGATATTGCTGTTTCCTTTCGAAGCGATGTACTCAGCAGCATTGATGAATTCCGCAATAGTTGCTGAAAGCCCACGTTTTAATAAGATTGGTTTATTCACACTGCCTGCTGCCTTAAGTAACTCAAAATTTTGCATGTTACGTGCACCAATTTGAATAACATCGAGGTAATCTACTGCTGTTTCAATATCATGTGGAGTAACAATTTCACTAATTACTGCAAGATCATGCTTATCTCCAATTTGTTTTAATATCTTCAAACCTTCTAATCCAAGACCTTGGAAGTCGTATGGCGAAGTACGGGGTTTAAATGCTCCACCACGTAAGAATCTAATTCCTTCTTTTTTGATTGCTTTTGCTACTTCGTCTACTTGCTCATAACTTTCCACAGAACATGGTCCCACAATAAAACGTTGCTGACCATTTCCTACTTCTTCACCTTTGATAGTAACGATAGTATCTTCTGGCTTCTTTTTACGCGATACTAGCATTGCCTTTGAGTGATCATCTTCTTGAAGCTCTAGACTAGCTTTGAAAATTTCCTTGAAAATATGTTGAAGGGTAGTTGTTTCAAATGGACCCTCATTTTTTTCAGCAATATAATTTAACATTTTTCGTTCTCTCACCGGATCAAATCGGTTAAGTCCTTGTGAACCTTTAACCTTACCGATTTCTTGAGCGATACTGGCCCTCTCATTAATTAACTCTAACAGTTGATCATTAATTCCATCCAACTGTGTTCTCAACTCTTCCAATTGTTCATTTCCCATATTAAAAATCTCCTCTCTTTGCACAAAGTCCTCTAGTAAGTATTTCAAATTTCTTTCTCTTTGAATTCTCTTCTAATGACTTTTTTTATTGTAGCCCCATTATATATGATAAATTGTAAAATGTCATCATTTTTCCTTTATTAGATAACCGCTTTTAAGCGCTAAAGCGTTTGAAGGTTAATCTGCCGCCATTTATCTCAAAAAATTTTTTTTGATAATGTTCAATTAACCACTAGAAAACTGTTATAATTGCTAGTAAGAATAGTGAAAGCGTCAATAAATTTAGATATAGTTTCGGATAAAGTGCTATGTATCTTAATAACCATTTTTAAAATATAATGAGGTGAATGTAGATGAATGAATCGTCACCAGACTTGGTATTTGCCTTGGACATAGGTACCCGTTCCGTCGTTGGTCTCATTCTTGAAAAACGATTAAAAGGCTATCATGTACTCGATGTATATAGCCTAGAACACGAAGAAAGATCCATGCTTGATGGGCAAATACATAATGTACTTGCCGTAGCCGAAGTCATTAGTCAGGTAAAAGAGTTTTTAGAAGGAAAATACGGTCTGTTAACTAAAGTATGTGTTGCTGCTGCCGGTAGATCTTTGAAAACAAAGCGAGCTTCGGAACAAATCGACATTAAAGGAAAAACAATTTTTGATAAGCCATCTATTTTACACTTGGAATTAAGTGCTGTTCAAAAAGCTCAATTTCAATTAGCCAATGAAACAAATGCATCAAATTATAAAGTTACTGACTACTGTGTGGGTTATTCTGTTATTGATTACCGTTTAGATAATGAACCAATAGGAAGTCTTGTCGACCAAAGAGGAGATACTGCCTCAGTCGAAGTAATTGCTACTTTTTTACCAAAAGTAGTCGTAGAATCCCTTATTTCTGCACTGCAAAGAACAAACTTAGAACTAGAAGCCCTTACATTAGAACCTATTGCAGCAATTAACGTATTAATCCCTCCGTCTATGCGACGATTAAACGTAGCGTTAGTTGATATTGGCGCAGGTACCTCAGATATTGCTATTACGGATTACGGAACAGTAACCGCTTATGGAATGGTTCCAACTGCAGGAGATGAGATAACGGAAGCACTAAGTGACCTGTACCTTTTGGACTTTCCAGATGCTGAAAAAATAAAAAGAGAATTATCCACGAAAGATGAAGTGGTTTTAACTGATATTTTAGGGATGGAAACCTATCATTCAAAGGATGACATAGTAGCTTCTATTGATAACTCTATTTATTCATTAGCAGAAAAAATTAGTGATGAAATATTAGCGTTAAACGGGAAAACTCCAAAAGCTGTCATGTTAGTCGGGGGAGGAAGTATGACTCCAGGACTTACTGACAAGATTGCAGAGCATCTACAACTTCCAGCTAATAGAGTTGCTATCCGAGGAATCGACGCAATTAAAGGATTAACCTTTGAACATGAGTATGAAGCCACACCTGAACTTGTCACGCCAATCGGCATAGCTATTGCGGCAAAAGAAACACCTGTAGAATACATAAGCATTAAGGTAAATGACCAGCCGGTTCGGTTATTCGACATTAAGAAATTAACAGTCGGGGATGGACTTTTATCTAGTGGTCAAGAACTTACAAAGCTTTTTGGAAAACCAGGAATGGCGATGATGATAAAGTTCAATGACAGGGTAGTTACGATACCTGGAGAACATGGTACGCCACCAATCCTAAGAAATAACGGTCAGGATACAGAACTTGATTCAGCTTTAGTCCATGGTGATGTTATTGGAATAGAAAAAGGTTCTAGTGGAAAGGATGCCACAGGAACAATTGAAGATTTAGTGGATACGAAACAATTTCTAACCATTGATTACAATGGAGATCAGGTAAATATACCATTTATACTTTATAAAAATGGAGAAATAACGGATGTGCAAGAACCATTAGCAGACCGTGACGTTATTGAATACGTTCCACCATCATCAGTAAAAGATGTTATTACTTTTATCGAAAACAAGGAGCCTTCCTTTGATTCAGAAGGAATTCAGGTATTTCTCAATGACCAGGCGGTGACGTTATTCGAAAATAAAACAACTATTTTCATCAATGATAAGGAAGCATCCTATACGACACCAATCAAAAATTCGGATTCCATCAAAATTAAAGAAGACATTCATGAAAATATTCTACTTAAAACAGCATTAGAAAAAGTATATGAACCAGCTAACAGAGAGATAATTGTCACATTTAATAACCAACCTGTTCATTTGGAAAAAGATCTTTATGAGTGTTTCAGAGATAAAGAATTACTCACTGCTTACTCTCAATTACGACATGAAGATAAAATTACGGTCAGTAAAAAAGAAAGTGTCTCATTTATTTTCCAAGATGTATTTTCAAAAGTTCATATCGATCGATCCAATACTAAAAGTAAAAAACCTGTATTAATAAGAAATAATAATGAAACAACCTTTTCTTCTGACATTCATCACGGGGATACCCTTGAACTAAATTGGGTAGACATCAATTAAAATTATTTTTGCTACTATGTTTGAGATAAAACTTTAAGAAGCCGATAATAAAAAGCACAAGGGGATTTAATCCCTCGTGCTTTTTGTTATTTATTATCTGATACCGCTTTGTTCAAGGCATCTTTTTTTATGTGCCAATGCGAACTATGCCATGCTACTTTTCCTTTTTGAATCAGAAATGCTTGCGGAGACTCATGCTTTATTTGAAAGTGCTCAGCAACTTGATTTGATACATCCCTTAATTCCTGAACATTTAAATAATAAACTGGAAGAGCACCTTCCTCCTTCGTGTAAGACTCCATTTCTGAATAGGCTTCACTGCTGATAGGACAAGTAGTACTGTTTTTCATTAAGAAGAAAATGTCCGTTGTATCATAGAGTTGCGATAACTCCTCATTACTTTCAAGTTTTTTCATTTCCATATTGTAACTCCTCCTAGGAAGTCTATGACTGTTGGTTTCTGGCTCGTTCTTTTTCTTCCACTTCTTTGACTAATTTCTCAACAGAAAGTTGTAAATCTTCTACTTCTTTCCTAACCGAGGCTGCGATGTCTTCACCAATTCCATCCATATCATCCATAAGATAATCTGCTGATTCCGTTAATTCTTCCATATCCCTGCGGACAGATTTTGAAAGCTTTTTTACTCTGTCCATCAATTGAGAAGATTGATCAGATACACTTCTTGCAATACTTGTGGTACTTTCTTTTGCCGTTGAAGCCATTGAACTTCCTTTTTCCACTGCCTGATTTGTCCAATCAGTAGTTTTATTTTTAGCTACTTTCGCTTGATCATTAATATTTTGACGCAACTCACTACCTGATTTTGGTGCATATAATAGCGCGGCAGATGCTCCTACAACTCCACCTATTAAAACCCCAATGAAAAAATCCTTTGTATTCATATTCTGCTCACTCATTGCTCATTCCCCCTCGTTTGTTTAATACCTTTTAAACATTGTTTGAATCCGACTGAAATGATTCCGTTGATTGCTTAGCATCCTTCTTTGCTTTCCATTTAGTCCAAAATTCAAGCATAACATTTCCCCATTTTACTGCATTTGCAACTTGCTCTGAATTTTCATCTGCCTTTTGAGAAACCGTATTTGACATATTCTTAACAGAACGATTCATAGTTTGGAAAGAATCTCCAAGGTCTTTCGCAGCATTAAAAACAGAATTTAATGAATCTGACTTATACTGCAAATCATCTGTAAGTCGATTTGTTTTATGTAATAATTGCTCTGATTCTTTCGTTAAACCATCAACCTGTTTCTGTAATCCCTCTACTGTTGCGGATACGTTTTCAACCGTTTTTTTCATGGATAGTAAAGTTTGAATTAAATAATAAACAAGTACTGCAAAGGCAACCGCTATAATTGCTAAACTTACGTATAATAACCATTCCATGACCGACACCTCCTAAAATTCTAAGTATTATTATAATTGATAAAAAGACTCCATGCTAAATCATATTCCACAAAAAACGTCAAAGTCCTGCTTTTTACATACTAATTTTCTGAAAAATCTTTAGTAGACGCATAAAGAATATAGCTGATGTCCTATCTTTCACTTCCCTCTATGAGGATGAAATAAACCGAAGTTTACAAGAAAATACACCTTGAAAACAATACGAAACTGAGGAAATGAATGCAGAACTAGAAGAACTCCAGTTTACCGCATGTAACTAAACTTATCAAAGGATAGTGGAAATAAAGTTATTAATTAGTAATACACGTAAAGTTACTATTAACACTTAAATAGTTAAGCTTTTTAAACTAAAACAAATATTAAAGCTAAAAGCATCACTAGAAACATAGACTATTAGCCATTTTTTTTTGTTAACTGTCTTTTCCCTTTAGAGCAGACATTTACTCAGACAATTAATTTTTGAAGCCTATTAAGCCGATAGACCAAGGTCCAATGAGACACGGGCATAATCGACACCATAGACTTCAAATAGACTCAACTGATGCAAGTGCGCTAGTGGGAGAATCCTTTTGGTTTATTGGTCTTGTTATGTAGTTAAAGCTCGTAACTTTCAGAATCGGGATTCAAGTTGTTTTGCATTAGTTCCTGGACTTCCCCTATTTGCTCTTTGGAAGCGTATAGTGATTGATACCATCCTTTATCTTTCATCATCTCATATAACGAGTATTGGTTACTACTAGCATTTTCTAAACAATTTTGATAAATATTCCGCAACTCCTCGTGGCTTGTTTCCATCATTGTATTAGCGATACTCATACAACGTCCTTTCTCTATTTCTATACAAAGATGAAGTACTTCACGATCCGTTAATCCCCGTCCTATCATGTTATTAGGCATTAGTGAATCCCCTTTCCCATTATTAAATGTTTACTCCATACTCTTGATCAGTGAATATTTCCGGACCGATTAAAATACTGTGATATTTCTGCAACCTTTAACTGATGTTTCTCTGCCAGGTTCTCCAGCATATTGCTAATCTCTTCATCTTTACATTGAGAAGCAAACCAATTCATTGTTTTGGCGGTTATTTCTTCTGCTCGTACCTCATCTTCGATATAGCTTAATTCTTTTGTTGTTAATTTCGCCATTCTTTCCCTCCTAAAATTTGCCTTCGTTATTATAGTTTGTAACCATCAGCAAACTTTTATCCGTTTCATAAAGGAGAGATTATTTTGTTTAATATAGATCTATATTACAATTATGGGTAAAAATACAAATAGTTGGCACAATAGAGAATGGACAAAGTGGATGATAGGAGCTATCCCAACATGTATAATAATCAGCCGTTATTTTCGAACGCAATCATGCACATGATAAATAATAGAATACAAACCTCTCTTTTATTGCTAACTTTCTTCACTGTAATCTTTCCAGGACCTGTTTATGCTCAAGAATCTGAAATAGTAAAAGGAACTATTTACGTTGACGATGTCGCCGTTGAAACAGAAATCATTTTAAAAGATGATCATGTCATGGTGCCATCTTTATTTCTTAAGAATACAGGCGCCTCCGTTGATTGGTATCAAGATCACCAAAGTATGGCTTTTAATTTAAATTCAACACACGTTACCGTCTTGCTGGAAAAATCATTAATTAATGTGACTGATAGTGATCTTGAAACACAAAGTAAGACTTTACCTGTGATTCCAATTTATGTGGAGGGTCAATTATTCATACCATTAGAATGTGTAGCTGAAAGCCTGGGCCTTGAAGTGGTACATGATGAAGAGGATCATGTATCGATTCAAAACCCTGTAGAAAGGGAAACCGAACGAATTGGGTCAACTAACCCTAAGAACATGCAGGTAGCGTTAACTTTTGATGATGGTCCAGAGTCCACTTATACACCACAAATACTTGATATTCTTCAGGATAAGGAAATATCGGCTACTTTTTTTGTAGTGGGAAAGCAAGTAGAAGTGTATCCGGAAATAATGAGAAGGATTGTAGATGAAGGTCATTCTTTAGGAAATCATTCTTATTCTCATGCTTCTTTTCCAAGCATCACCACAAGTCAGGTCTTTCAAGAGTTGAAAAAGACACAATTAGCTATTGAAAAAATAGTAGGAACGAAACCAAATCTGCTTCGTCCGCCTTATGGGGCGTTATCAAGAGGTGATGAAGAGTTAGCTAGTGAAAAAGGATTTCGTATCGTCACATGGTCTGTGGATACTTTAGATTGGACAGGAGCATCAGCGGATGAGATATTTTCGACCGTGTCTAAAGAAATTGAAGCAGGTGGAATAACCTTACAGCACAATAGTGATGGTAACCCAGGTAAATTAGATGGGACCATAGAAGCTCTTCCACGTATTATTGATGATCTTCAATCACGCGGTTATACTTTTGTCACTGTTGAATCACTGTTAGATGAGAAAAATCAAAACATCAAAAAAGAGAGCGATTTCTAAAAAAAGACACTGAGAAAAGTTTAAATTACTTTTTTCAGTGTCCTTCTATTAAAAGTTTTATAAAAATGGGCAGCTACCTTCACACCGCAAGTATCAAGGGAAACCCACTACCTTTCGATTAGCACCTACACACACTTCGTAGGTGCTAATCGGTGTGGAAGCTGACGCTGTATTTAATAAAAGACGGCTTTGCCGTTTTTCTTACTTTGTCACCATTGTTTTTTCATAAGCCGTTTGGAACTTTTGTACATCACCAGCGCCCATGAAAATTAGGACAGCATCTGAATGCTTCTGTAGCTTTTCAATCGACTCTTCTTGTATTAATGAAGACTGGGGAATTTTCTCCTGAAGATCTTCTATAGACAACTTACCGTCTTTTTCCCTTGCGGAAGAAAAAATATCGCATAAGTAAACACGGTCTGCTTCAAGTAGACTCTGAGCAAAGTCATCAAGAAAAGCTTTTGTTCTCGAAAAAGTATGAGGTTGGAAAATAGCAACCACCTCTTTCGATGGATATTTTTTCTGCGCAGATTCAATCGTTGCCGAAATCTCAGTAGGATGATGCGCATAATCGTCAATTAAAATTTGATTCCCAAGTTTTTTCTCTGTAAACCGCCGTTTCACTCCACCAAAAGTCTTCAATTGTTCTTGCACTGTTTCTATCTCTATATCTTCATAATGGCATATTGAAATTACTGATAATGCATTTAAAACATGGTGGGAGCCATAGCCTGGAATCGTGAAAGACCCATATAAAGAATTTCGTACATAAACGTCAAAATGGGTTCCTAGATCATCTGATCGAACGTCTTTCGCATAGAAATCATTATCTTCGTTAAATCCGTAATAGACTACCGGTACTTGTGCATTAATGCCTTGTAAGTGTGAATCGTCTCCGCATGCTATAATTGCCTTTTTTACTTGCATTGCCATCTGTTGAAAAGCATGAAAAACATCCTCTACATCCTTGAAATAATCAGGATGATCAAAATCAATATTTGTCATGATTGCATAATCGGGATGGTAATTTAGAAAATGACGACGATATTCACAGGCCTCAAATACAAAATATTCACTGTTTTCTCTTCCCTTACCAGTTCCATCTCCAATTAGATAAGATGTCGGACGCGCCTCGCCCAGGACATGTGATAATAATCCGGTGGTCGATGTCTTTCCATGAGATCCTGTGACAGCAATACTCGTAAATTTTTGAATAAATTCCCCCAGAAAATGTGGGTAAAAATGAACAGGCACATCTTTTTCTGCTGCTGCTTGAATCTCAGCATTTGTTGAATTGTATGCCGGTGAGGCTATTAATGTTTGACCTACCTCAATGTTTTCCTTTTTAAAAGAATAGATAGGGATCCCCTTTTTCTCAAGAGGTTTTTGGGTAAAAAATACTTTATCCACATCTGATCCTTGAACGTCATACTTCATATCATTTAAAATTTGAGCCAGAGCGCTCATTCCAGAGCCTTTTATGCCAATAAAATGGTAAACAGTCATTTGTTGAACCTCCACGTTCCAATTAATATCTATTTGTGTTTGCATTCTCATGTCTTTCTTCATGATACTCCTATGCATCATTAAATTATGCCTCTTTTTATAGGCACAATTAAATATGTTAGCTTATTATATCAAAAATGAAAAGAGCAAACCATCAAACAGACGTCCTTGTTTTAGTACCCTTATTTAGGTTTATTAACCCTAAAATACAGGTAACGAAGATTCGTTAAAGGATCAATGCTTATATTGAAGCATATCTATACCATATTCCTTCAAGTATCTCCGGTATACAGATGGCCCTTCCGCATAATTTTTCTCCAACCGTTTGACGACATCCTTATAATAGCTTGGAGAAACTTGAATGGATGGTCCAATAAGTTTATTTTCAATTCCCATTTTTAATACCCTGGAGAGGACAAGATCTCCTTCGTGGAATTTTCCCGGGAACAGATACGGAGTAGCTTCTATCTGTTTATTCTTTGTTTCAAACAAAGGTGTATACATTATCTTGTTCTTTTTTTTCTCAATTATCTGAATAGGCTCAAGATGCATCAACATCATAATCCCACAAATTTCAAGCTGCTGTTTGGAAAGCTCATTTTTTTTCGCTCTGACAAACATATCAAAAACTCTAGAACCAATAACCGTCACATAATCAAATAGTAACCAATGCTCGAAATGGACTTGTAGATCATCCGTTAATACAGCATCCTTTGGAAGGCCTAATTTATGCCGAAATAAATGTTTTGCTCGTACTTTTTCCCTTAAGTTCGCTTCCGATTGTAAATAAGTAAACATCCATGCATATAATTCTGTAAAATTATTATGAATTCGTTTTTGCTTATCTTCTTTTACTCGTGAAAAATCCACGATAAATTCGGCTTTTTTTCCTTTCATTACGATCATCCTCCTAACTTTTACACCTTTAAATCTTTATTAAATCAAAATGAAAAAGCTGTTCAACATAATAATAATTGAACAGCCTCATCTATTATTGACCGAAATGAATTTTCTGTAATCTCGGGTTTTCTCTGAATTTCCTGCCAGTTTTAGCTTGAGGCTCGCCGTCCAATATAACGTTGTCACCTGTAAAGCCGATATGAATTTTCAACAAACTTCCCCCGACACCATACATGTCTACTGGCGCACCTATTTGTTCATATCGCTTTATCCGTTTTGCATCAAAACCTCCGGAAGCGACAATCTTAACATGTTGGAAACCTTCTGCATCTAAAGCCTCACGGAGAGCAAAAAGAATTTTAGGATTTACTCCTCTAGGATCAAAAGTACCCAATACTTCTGGATGACGATTA
Source organism: Salipaludibacillus sp. CF4.18 (assembly GCF_051262595.1). Classification (NCBI taxonomy): domain Bacteria; kingdom Bacillati; phylum Bacillota; class Bacilli; order Caryophanales; family Bacillaceae; genus Salipaludibacillus; species Salipaludibacillus sp. CF4.18. Next base: position 109,707 of record NZ_JBIMEV010000005.1, on the reverse strand, counting down.
AAATACTGATCTATTAAGTGATTAGAAGTATCTACTCTTACACCTTCTAATTCATTTCCAAATTCTCTTGCTACTTTCAATGAATCTGTGATGACGTCGTTATTGTAATCAACCAAAGCTAATAAGTCATCGTCAGGATATGTTTCTTTGTAAGCTCTGGTCGCTTCAACAACATCACCTTGGAAGAGTTGAATTAGCGCGTGAGGCATTGTTCCAATTCCACGTTTCCCCCACCATTCATTCATCGCATGCGTAGCTTGGGCTTTCGAACCACCAATAAATGCAGCATAACCATCTCCTGCTTGCATCATGAAATGATCATCACGATCACCCATAAAAATAACCGGTTTTTCTGTTCCTGATGATTTTGCAGCTTTTACAACTTCATAAACATTTGTAGCAACAGAGGTACGACGAGCGAAAATACCATCAATCACACCTTCTAAAAATCCAAAATACTGGTAAGGTCCAGTGATCGTCATTACTGTTTCAAATGGTTCAATTTTATCTCCATCTTCCAGCGAGTAAACTTCTAACTCCTCTGGTTTTGTAGCGAATGTTTCTAATAATGCGATCACTTCATCTGTCCCACAGAGAACTGCTCGTTTCTTTTGAAAAAACTGCATTGTAACTGTGTTATTCGGTTTATACTTTTCTGCAATTTCTTTTGTTTTCAAGAAATAAACGGCTGAAAACCAGCCATCTCCTACACGTTCATCAAACTTAAACGTGTAATTGGTCAATCGTTTTAATTTGCCTTGTAGTTTAAGACTAATTTCCTTCATGAATTTTCTCCTTGAATGTGTCCCAGTTGGTTTTATTGGTATAGGGTTTCTTTCGTGTGCTTTTGTATTACGGCACCCATAATTTCTGCTACATCTGCTTCATTTACTTTTTGAATTCCATTTCTTAACACAACGAATTGAGATCTTTCTACCGTTTTTAAAAGGTGAAGCCACTGCGGAGATATATATTGAACCAAATTTTCCAAAGACATCTGTTGCATAAGAACATCGCCTCCTGGGATTAGTTCGATCTCGCCGTGAATCGTGAAGCTAACGACATCGATGTAATAGATGGATTCTGCTTGCTTTCCATTTCTGTAACGAAGTCCTCACGGATCCCTATTCAATTGTGAGAAATAATAAAATTGCAATCATTCTACAATAGTATATAAAAAATGCGGAGAAATGTAGAGTGAAATTTTCTCCTTTTATCTATTCTCTTCTTTTTGATCATGTTTTGTCAAATAAACATCTCTCGGTTTACTTCCTTTTGCAGGTGAAACGATACCTTTTTCCTCCATATCATCTATAAGTCTGGCAGCTCGATTGTACCCCATTCGGAATCTTCTCTGCAGTAGAGATGCTGATGCAGCCTGCTGTTCCGTTACAAATTCACATGCTTCATCAAAAAGATCATCTTCTCCTTCATGAGCAATTTGTTCCTTTAAATGTGTTTGTTCAAATAAGAAGTCTGGTCGGATTGATTTTTTTGTAAATTCAACTACACGGTCTATTTCATCATCAGTTACAAACGTACCTTGAATTCTAATTGGTTTTGAGGACCCGTTTTCGAGCAGAAGCATATCTCCTTTTCCTAACAGCCGCTCGGCACCTCCACCGTCCAGAATTGTTCTTGAGTCCACTTGAGAAGATACTGAAAATGCTATTCTAGTTGGAATATTAGCTTTTATTAATCCCGTTATTACATCAACCGATGGCCTTTGTGTCGCAACTAAAAGGTGAATTCCACATGCTCTAGCTTTCTGGGCAATCCTGCAAATTGCCTCTTCCACATCATGAGGCGAGACCATCATTAAATCTGCTAATTCATCTACGACGATAACGAGGTATGGCATATGTTTATTAAGTTCTCCGGAACGTTTCATTTTTTCATTATAACGAGCGATATCTCTTGCCCCTGCCTCCGCCAAACATTCGTAGCGCCTTTCCATTTCACTCACTGCCCACTTTAAACCTTCTGTTGCTTCTTTTGGATCGGTTATAACTGGTGCTGCTAAATGAGGAATGTTATTATATGGCGCTAACTCAACCATTTTTGGATCAATCAACAACATCCTAACTTCACTAGGTGAGGCTTTGTAAACAAGACTCGTTAAAATGGAATTTACGCAAACACTTTTTCCAGAACCTGTCGCCCCAGCAATTAATCCGTGAGGCATTTTCTGAAGGTCCATGACAATTGGCTCCCCTGAAATATCCATACCCATAGCCACAGTTAGTGGGGATTCAGATTGTTGGAAACTTGGATGATGAAGGATTTCTCTTAAAAAAACTGGAGAAGAAACAAGATTTGGCACTTCCACACCGATTGTGTTTTTGCCGGGAATTGGTGCTTCTATTCTAATTTCTTTTGCTGCTAAGCTTAATTTTAAATCATCTGTTAAATTAACGATTTTACTGACTTTAACACCTGGATCAGGTTGAACTTCAAACCTTGTGACACTTGGTCCTTTCGTTACATGAACAACCTTTGCTTTAATATGAAAATACTCAAAGGTCTCATTTAATTGATTCTTTTTCTCTTCAAGCCACTGATTATCATCCTCGCCTAATTTTTTAGGCACGCTTAATAGATGTAATGGAGGAAAAGAGTAATTCGCTTGACGATCTTTTTCTCTTTTTTTCATCCTAACACGATCTTTTGAATGCATTAATACATTAAACGGAACATTTTCCATTTGTTTGTTCTCACGGTTACTAGTCTTGATTTCCTTGGGTTTTGACCTTTTCTCTCTAGTGAAAGTTGGACGCTGAATAGAAGAAATCTCACTACCACCATTTTCTTTTCTAATAGGAGTAACATTTTCTTGATCCCTAAACTGTCGGTTATCCTCTATGGTAGATAACTCTTCGCTTTCTTCCGTAACGTTAGTCACTTCTGAATCTGCTTCCGGTAAGTTTTCTGTGTCATACACTTTATTTGTTTCAGTGCCTTCAAACAGTTCTTTTACTTTTCCCTCGATTTCTTTTACTGGCTGATATTCTTGTTTTTCTAGAGGCCTTTCCATAACCGCCTCGGATACTGGTTGATCTTCACCAATGTCCTCTGAAGGAACTAAAGACAATTTATCTGAGGTTTGTGACTGTCTTGCAATCTTTTGTAATTTAGTCAGCCTTTTTTCATGAGCCTGATAACCATATACAGGTGATGGAATGGTGCTTGCAGAAAAATGTTGTCCTTGAAACTTTTTCCTTGCCTCTGGCTTCTCTGGATTAACTGACGATTTATACTTTTTCGTTGTTGTCATTTCTTTTTTCGGATATGTTGACTTTTTTGATGGAGGTGATTCTTTCTCATGATCATCTTTTATTAAAGGAAAACGAAAAGCTCCTTGTTTAGGATATTGATTAATGACTTTTACATTTTCATTTCTCTCGCTTGTTGCTTGAGAATACCTTTTTACTGCATCTTTACTTATTTGATCTATCTCCTCATCCTGATCCTGGGGAAATACCAAATTTTTCAAATCTGAAAGATAGTTACCAAAACGTTTACCAAACATGTTCATCCACCTATTCCTTTTCGAGCGTTATATCCGTAAGAAAAACGGCATAGCCGTCTTTTATTAAATACAGCATCAGCTTCCACCGCCATCTAGTATCAAGGATGAGTTTCCCTCGATACTAGATAACGGTGTGAAGGTAGCTGCCAATTTTACAGATTCTTTTTTGGCAAAAAAAGAATCACCTGTAATGGTGATCCTTCTCTTTCCTCTATAGTAACTCGAATGAACAAATAATTCATCATTCTTTTTACGTCTCTTTTGGTTTTTTTCTAGCCAAAATAAAAATCGGTTCTAGTTCTCCATCCTTATACATAAACGGTAAAGCTGTGAGCGGCACTCTTCCTTCAGAGAAAAACTGAAAGGTCATTTGACCCAAAATGTCGTACCCGGTTTCATTTCGGATGTCCGCAAAAATGAGAACATCGTGGTGAGGAACAGCTATCGCAAGTTCTCCCAACACTTTATCGTTCATCTCTTTTAATAGAGTTTCATTCATAATTCGACTTGCATCATATCCATCATCAGTTCTTATAAAATAAAATGTATTGCCAGCAACATTATCCTCTTTCATCGGATTATTTAATGACCGAAGATTAAACATACCTGTTTCTTTAATTTCCTTGACTGTTTTTGCAGCGTCTTCAAGCATTCCCTCGTCTATAAGAGAATAAGAGGCCCCCTGATCCACAGCATAGAATATCTTAGTTTCTGCCGTGTGCTCAGTAAATATAAGTTTTCGCCCATCTTCCAATTCTGTTGGGAACGACGTAGATCTGACAACAGGAAAAATATTTTTTTCGTTTCCAGCAATCTGCACCTTTGCGGTTAACAAACGCAAACCCTCTTTAATAGAATGAACAGTCTCAGTCAACATTTTTTCTTTATCACTTTCGAACTTCTCTGTTAAATTTGACAACTGAATAGTTACGCCTTTGTCAACACGCTTATCAACGACTCTAAGGGTACTTTGCTCACGGTCAAACGATATTACCCAATTTTCATCTGTTAAATGTGCTTCTATTTCACGTTTCATTTGAATTGGTTTCATAATATGAAGTCTCCCTCCAGTAATTCCATTTTTAGTTTAACATTTCTAGCTTAGATCACCAACGAACTCGGGCTTTTGATTTTAGTTTAGACAAAGGAAACCCATCCTTGACACTTAAACGGTCGCTAAAGCTCACTTGTATTTAACCACAGTTCGCTTATCTCTAAAAAAAAGAAGTAGCATTTGGCCACTTCCTGAACATTATTTTTGTTTAGCCTCTTGTAAAAATACATCTATTTCTTCTTTTGATTTACGATCTTTACTAACAAAGCGTTGAACTTCTTCTCCATTCTTAAAAAGAAGGAAACTCGGTATACCAAAAATATCCAATTGCTGACACAACTCCATAAAATTATCCCGGTTTACTTTGTAGAAAGCAAGATCGGAATGTTTTTCTTCAAGTTCTGGTAACACAGGCTCAATAACTACGCAATCTGGACACCAACCTGCTGAAAACATTAATACAGTTCCACTGCCATTGATCGCACTATTGTACTCTTCTTGTGATTGAATTTCTTTCAAAGTAGCACCCTCCTAGGATTGTTCGATCGTCATATCTCCATACTTGATCACATTCTTTTTTCTTAACCACTCCGAGAATATCAAACTTAGGACAGCTGGTGCAAGAAAATGCAACACAACAATAGATATGAGGACCGATGCATCACTCCCCATCGTATGAATCGTCATAATAGGTCCGACAAAACCGCTCGTTCCCATACCAGCCCCAGCTTGATTGTTTTCCATCAAAAGAATAACTGTTGAAATTGGACCAAGTATTGCAGCTGTCAATGTCGGTGGGATAAGGATGTACGGATTTTTCATCACATTTGCAATTTGCAGCATAGATGTTCCGATTCCAAGAGAAACAAGTCCTGACCAGCCATTTTCTCGAAAACTACTGGTAGCAAAACCAATCATTTGCGCGGCACAGCCCACCGTTGCTGCACCTGCTGCAACTCCTTCCAACTCCAGCATAAATGCTATCGCCGCACTTGAAATAGGTGCCGTTAGAGCAAGTCCCATTAATACAGCTACCAAAATTCCCATAACGAAAGGTTGCTGTTCTGTTGCCCACATAATAAAGGCACCCAGTTGTGTCATCCCTAAATAAACACTCGGACCAATGAGCATCGCACTTCCAACACCAGCAACAATTGTTACGAACGGCGTGATGATAATGTCTATTTTCGTTTCTTTCGATACCATCTTTCCTATTTCAGTAGAAATCAACGCCGCTAAAAAACTTCCAGCTGGACCGCCACCTAACGCAGCTCCAGCAGCTCCACTTACTACCGCAGCGAATAAAACAAGTCTCGGGGCACCTAACCCATAAGCAACTGCTACACCGATAGCTGGACCATATAGATCCATAGCCATGACACCCATATCCACTAAAATATCTATCCCGAATTGATTACCTGCTGTTTCCATAATAAGTCCAATAATTAGCGAAGAGAACAACCCTAATGCCATATGACTCAGTGCGTTAATAACATAGTTTTGGAAAGAAGGTTCGATCCCTTTTTTCTTAAAAAAACTTCTCATCTTCATGATTAATTATCCTTTCATCACGTTCGAAGTATGTATAACTTATTAAAACTAAAAGCAGCGCCTAGAGCAAATTTGAGCCTTTCTTTTCGAGCGGCAACAACAATTTTAAAAAAAAGAGAGCTCCTAAGAACTCTCTAAAATCGATTGTTTTTCTACCGATTGGGCAATATCAAACATTACCTTTGCCCGATCAGGTATATCTTTCATATTCATAAAAGATGATAATTTAACGCCATCATAACCAACTACTACTTTATAGTTTCCTTCTGTAAACTCGGCCACAACAAAATAAGCTTGTTTGCCATTTTTCTCTCTAAGCTCTCCAATAACTGGTTCATTCATTAAGTAAAGGTCATCAAGTATAGCATCAATATCTTCATGTTGACTTGAGTCATTTAAAAATAATAAAGACATTTGCCCATCGTGATCTAACACATAATTATATTCATCTACTAACTCAACCTCAGTATCTTCAGGTAAATAAAAAGAAATACCTGAATCTTGAAAGGTTGCCTCATGAGGGGTCTGTTCCATTTTTAATTCCAAGTTTTTTTTAGTCTCATCCACCACATATTCCTCTGACATAGAGCACGCGCTTAACATGCCCACAATGAAAGCCAAACTTAAAGGAATTAAATATCGTTTTACGACTTTCATTTCTTAAAACACCCCTAACTATTTTCCAAGCTTATCCCAATGTATATGATACCACAAAATTTAAAAAACCAAATAGCTAAAATTCGACTTTTTCCGACATGTCGTTTTTTAATTAAAAGTTTTATCAAAAAATAGTTAGGGTATAAACATATATGTTTAACATTAAACTAGGATAATTAGGAGATGATCAGCTTGGAACTAACGGTATACTTAGCCGGTCAAATTCACGATGATTGGCGAAAAACACTCAAAGCAAAAGCTAGTGACCAAAATCTTCCTATTCATTTTGTCGGTCCGATGGAGAATCATAATCGCTCTGACAATATTGGTGAGGAGATCCTTGGTGAGCAGCCAAATGCAATCTACAAAGACGAAGTTGCTTCCCAAATGAATAATTTAAGAACACGCGTTTTAATGGTGAAATCCGATATCGTTATTGCTCTGTTTGGTGAGAAGTATAAGCAGTGGAACAGTGCAGCTGATGCCACCTCTGCAATTGCATGGAATAAACCACTTATTCTAATAAGACCTAAGGAGCTTCATCATCCTTTAAAAGAGCTCTCTGAAAAAGCACAGGTTACTGTTGAGACTGTCGATCAAGCTTTACAAGCCCTATCTTACATTTTTGACGAAAATTAATATTCCATTATTTAGGTTGTTTATTCTTGCATTGTCTCAACGGTTTTCAAAACTTTTGAGACATTTTCTATTCAATTATCATTTGTCCATAGAGCATTTTAGTAATATGCTCGAACATCTCTGCCCTGCTAACGAGACCGTTTGTGAAATTCCCGATAGCACCTTCTCTATGCCTTATACCTTTTTCGTTCGTCCAAATGTCCATTACTTCTCCCAACTCTAGGTTACCATCAAGCATTTTTTCAACTGATTCCGGTAAAGGTACTCTTGCACCAGCTGCTTCAAACACTTTTCCATCGTTTGTAACAAGCGCCCCCCAATTACAAAGGTACATCCTCGTTTCTATCTTCATAATACCTCCTTCTAACCCTATCCCAAAACCAGCATCTAATTCTTTCACTGAATACTTTGCGCGATTAACTGCTCCTGTTCTCGTCTCCTCATCAGAGTATGGTTGGCCTGACACTCCAGATGGAGCATCACAGCATCTAATCTCATACCCTTCGCTAAAAACTGCTTCCACTGCTTTTATCTTTGCTTGATTCATAGTACCTATGTATACGATCTGCTTCATAAAACTTCCCCCTTGTATTATTATAAATGTTTTATATTTATTTTTGAAATAACGAAAGGCAACTTGCTAAAGAGAAAAATAGCCCCAATCATGCTCGATTGGGACTAAATAGGTCATTCAGACTCATTAACTATTGTCACGAATCGTTTGCAATGTCGTCGAATCCGTATGACGCACAAGTGTCGTAATTAACTCTTTTGCTGCTGCGTAGTCATCAATGTGAATCATAGAAGCAGCAGTGTGGATGTACCTTGAACAAATTCCAATCACAGCCGAAGGAACACCACTGTTAGATATATGAACTCGCCCTGCATCTGTTCCACCCTGAGAAATAAAATACTGATATGGAATTTTATTCGTCTCTGCCGTGTCTAAAATAAATTCCCTCATACCACGATGGGTAATCATTGTACGGTCAAAAATACGAAGTAAAGCCCCTTTTCCTAAATGACCAAAAGCATCTTTTTCACCGGATGCATCATTTGCTGGACTTGCATCTAATGCATAAAATATATCTGGTTGAATCATATTTGCTGAGGTTTGAGCACCTCGCAGGCCGACTTCCTCTTGTACAGTCGCACCAGAATAAAGAATGTTCGGAGTTTTCTCGTCCTTCAATTCCTTTAATAATTCAATAGACAAACCTACACCATAGCGATTATCCCACGCTTTTGCTAAAATCTTCTTCTTGTTGGCTAACGTTTCCATCGGACATATCGGCACAACTTGCTGTCCGGGTTTAATTCCGATCTTCACAGCATCTTCACGGTCATCCGCACCAATATCAATGTACATATTTTTGATTTCCATCGGTTTGCTGCGTTTAGCTTCATCAAGTAGATGTGGAGGAATAGAACCAATTACTCCGGTAACAGGACCATTGTCTGTGATAATTTGTAATCGTTGTGCTAACAACACTTGACTCCACCATCCTCCAAGTGTTTGAAAGCGGATAAGACCTTTTTCATCAATGGATGTAACCATAAAACCAACTTCATCCATATGACCGGCAACCATTACTTTTGGTCCTTGTTGATTTCCTTTTTTTACCCCGAAAACGCCGCCAAGTCGATCTTGAATTATTTCATCACTATATTTCTCTAATTCTTTTTTGACATAATTTCTTACTTGATGCTCAAAACCAGGAGCTCCCGGTAACTGAGTTAACGTTTCAAACATTTGATATGTTTCCTTATTCATACAAATCCCCTTTCTTATAATTGTATTATGTATGGGACCTTCCTATCTTATCGAATAGTTAAAATCCTTTCCACTTTTTCATGAAGCGAAAAACATTCCCTATAACTTTTTTGAAATTTAAGCGGATACAATTGGCTTTTCGTTTGCATTTCTATATACTGAGGTGGAGAAGCTATACAATATAAAATAACCACTAATCGACAACGAAAGAAGGTGTGTTCATGAGCTGGAAAAACTTTGCTGTTGGTATTGGTGCAGGCGTTGCTGTAACTTTACTGGCAAAAAACCAACTTGATAAAACCGAAGGAAAGCTGTCTCCCGAAAAAGCACTTAAACTCGTCAAAGGAAAGGCAACGCATCTTGGAACCATTGAAGGATCCTGGATTCATATGATTGCCGAGGAATTCGAACAAGACAAGTTACTTTATCAAGTATACCGTGGTGGAATAACCGCTACCGATGAATCAGGAAAAATGGAAGCATATGAATTTTTTGTAGACGCCTCATCGGGGACCATCCTCGCTTTAAACAAACAAGGAGATTAATCCAACACTCTCATGATTCTTGAATCGTGAGAGTGTTTTTGTAATTGGTCGTCTTACCCACTTATTTATTCATTATCTCTATTACGTGTAATACTTTCTATAATATGCTTCCCTGTCTTATCCCATTTTAACGCACGATAATTTTTGTCATGATAAAACATAAACCATGACTCCTTCTCAATTGCTGAAAGCACAAACTCTTGTTTTTTTGCAATAGAATCCATTGGGAAGTCATCATACGCTAGTACCCACAAAACATTTTGATGAGCATGAGTAGGCATAATATCTGCTAAATGCCAAATATCCTGCTTTCCACGGGTGATATGAAGGATACAATGTCCTGCACTGTGCCCGCCAGTGTGGATAAGCTTAATACCGTTTACAACTTCTATCTCCTTCTGGAACGTTTTCACCTGGTCTTGGATTTCTTGCCAATTTTCTTTAAAATACGTGTTTTTGGAACGGATATTCGGGTTCTTTAATTCCATCCATTCCGTCTCTTGTACCCAGATTGTAGCATTTGGGAAAGCGGAAGTGAGTTCATCCCCATTCCACACCGTTAATCCACAAGCATGATCAAAATGCATATGAGTCATTAACACATGATCGATGTCTTGGCAAGATAGTCCCAAATCATTTAAACTCTCATTTACTTTTGATTCTTCAGTGATACCAAAATTACGTTTTGCTTTATCGGAGAATTTCTGATTACCTATCCCGGACTCCACTAAGATATTTTTACCATCCACTTGAATGAGAATAGGGTCCGTTCTAAGTTCAATTTGATTATGAGCATTTCCTTCGTACTTCCTCGACCAAAGGGGCTTAGGGACAACGCCAAACATTGCCCCTCCATCCATGTGTGTAACCCCTCCATTCAACCAAGTAAGAGTCAAATCATTGGTTACGTTCCAGCGTTCTAGAGCCATGAACATTCCTCCCAGATAAGATTACTTCTTGCGCAAACTTGCTTCCAATCGATATATTCTCATACCTTTTTCACTGAATTTCTCTTCATATTCGGTCATGATATTGTCTTTCATGTCACTATTGTGTAAATCTAAGCTTACATTCTTTAATAGAAAACCATAGTCTGTCAAACTTTCAATCGAGTATTCAAACAAAGCTTGGTTATCGGTTTTAAAATGAATCTCCCCATTTTCTTTCAAAATTTCCTCATATTTTTCAAGAAAAAATTTATTTGTCAGTCTACGCTTCTCATGTCTGTTCTTAGGCCAAGGATCGGTAAAATTAATATAAATGCGGTCTACTTCTTTCGCTCCAAAAAAATCAGTAATATTGTGAGCATTTTCCTGTAAGAATAAAAGATTGTCTACTGGCTCATCGATCACTCTTTGAACTCCACTGACAATAATACTCTCATATTTTTCTATTCCAATAAAATTTGTGTCTGGATACTCTTTCGCCATATCAGTTACAAACTTGCCTTTCCCAGTACCAACCTCGACAAACAATGGTTGAGCCTTATTAAATCGCTCATCCCATCTCCCTTGCCAACTTTTTGGATTCTTTTCTCTTATTTCCGGGTGACTATCGATAAATTCCATCGCCCACGGTTTATTTCTTAAACGCATATATTGTCACTCTCCATTGTTCTAATTCATAATCTGTACATCAAAAATATCATATCACATTTTAACCAATTAAGAAGTCTGAAAAACATGTATACTTTATCAAAATTAGGGAAGAGGAAGAGTAAAACAGCCTTAACTTAAAATGGAGGTGTATGAGAGTATGGATGTAAAACAAAGAATTGATTTGCTTCAGTCTTTATTGGATCACCAAAAAAAAACGGAGACTGCATCAATAGAAGAATTCACAAAAATGGATGGAGTTTTAGCGACACTAAGAGAAGAATCCATTAACGAAAACTTCCTAGGAACGATACAAGAAATTCATACGTATGTGGAGAATGGACGAGAAAGTAGTAATAGAAATGAATTGGTAAGACACCACCATCTGAACCTTTCTCGCTGGGTAGAAGAACTTCATCTTTTAAATGAGGGCGGCGGCAAGGTCACCATTGATTACGAACAACGAAAAGGCCGAGAGATTTGATAAGAAAAACGGTATAGCCGTCTTTTGTTAAGTACAGCGTTAGCTTCTGCCGCCATCATTTAAGTAGCAAGGGTGGGGTTCCCTTGCTACGCGCGGCATGAAGGTAGTTGTCATCTTATCTATCTTATTTAATAATAAAAAAGCGCAGCGTCTTTTATTAAATACAACGTGATCTTTAAAGCCTCCATTCGAGCCTTTCTGTTCGACGAAAACAACAATCTCTACTATTTAAAAAATTATCTACGAACATAAAAAAACTGCAGCCCTTTAAATTAAGCTGCAGTGTTTTTATGTTCTTGCTTGTAAAATATCATCCAACAAATGAGACCACTTTGTAATGTTAGCCGTTTCCTCACGTTTCCAAAACCAAAGAATATTATCTATGCATTGAACAACCATGTGCCACTGCATCCTTAAAGTTAAGTCTTCACTTAACTCTTCCCCATATCCCTTTAACCACTCTTCCCAATCCTGTTTCGGTACGTACAGATACAGTAATGGAGCGAGATCCAACGCGGGATCAGCAACTTGTGCACCATCCCAATCGATTAAAAATAAACTTCCATCCTCATTATTAATCCAATTATTATGATTAACATCAGAATGACAAACTACACATTTCTCCTCATAGAATACCGGGAAGTTATCAGTTAACCATTGCATTGCTTCTTTTACATACAGCAATGACTCTTGTAAATGTCTTGTTCTCAAATCCAAGTTAGCTAATATTTCGGTAGGAGATAAAGGGCGATTTCCCATTCTCATGAACATATCCAACAGTTCTTTTGAACGATGGATTTTTGACAGCAAGGAAGCAACGCTATCATGATTCATTTCATATGATTTTAATTCCGGACGATCTACCCACTGCTGAGCAGTTATAACATCTCCGTTTTCCAGACGTTTCGTCCACAGTAATTTAGGAACGATTCCCTCTGCAGACAGCACCGCTAAAAAAGGTGAAGAATTTCTTTTTATAAACAGCTTTTGTTCTCCTTGTTCAGCAATATACGCTTCCCCTGTTGCTCCACCAGCGGAACGCAGCTGCCAACCTTCACCCATGAAATGTTCCAATCGTTTCACCCTCATATCTCATCTATCAGTAAATGATTTCATTTAAAATACGTCACTATAAAATAAAGCCTTTATTCATTGTAAAGAAGATTACTCTATTGTTCAACTTAAAGTCTCGATTTTCTTAATATAATAAATTCATATGGTCTTAACTCACATTCTTTGCCTCTAACGGAGAAGTAAGTTCGTTCATGTTTTCCTAGGCTCGTCACTAGCATTTCCCAATCTCCTGAAGAAGGCAGTTCTATTTTAACATCCTTTTCAGTAGGATTCGCGTAAATACAAAGATCATTTTTATAAGCGAGAAGTGTAAAACCAAAGACTTTAGGTGGTGTTATTAAAACATGTAGATGACGATTTATATCTTCTTGTTTAGTCATACGGAAAACAGAATATTCCTTTCTAATGCTTAAAAGATCTCTGACATATTGAATATCCTCTTCTTTTTCTCCACGTCTTTTCCAATCAAGCTGGTTTATCTTATCACCGGAAATATAACTATTTTCATCTCCACTTTTTGACCTGAACCATTCCTGCCCCGCATGGATAAAGGGAATTCCCTGACTAACAATCGTTAATCCAGTGGCCATCTTATGCATTTTCATTCGCTCTTCGTTTGTGTCAGAGCTATTAGTGATCTCAAGGCGGTCCGCAAGTGTGTGATTGTCATGACATTCTACGTAATTAACCGTTTGTGTGACTTCATGAACAAATGGTGGTATATCTTCATTCTGTGCAGCAGAACCTTTCACAAGCTGTGTTAATCGTTCAATATACCTTCCCTTACCATTAACAAAACCATGATCATGTGATTCAAATAAATTCCCCTTTATTGTATCTCTAAAAACATCATTAAAGAATCTGATCCCCGGTAAATGATGAGACTTGAAACTTGTCGAAAGCTTTTCAGAAGAAAATGCTGTTTGCAGTCCCCATCCTTCACCTAAAAGTAGAATAGGTGTCTCTTCTTTTTTACAGGAATTCTGAATTTGCTGCATGGTTGTAAGATCAATTGCTCCCATTAAATCAAAGCGAAAACCATCCACCCGATACTCGCGTAACCAATATCCAATTGTATCCAATATAAATTTTCGAGCCATTCTTTTTTCTGTTGCAATATCATTCCCTACACCAGTTCCATTACTTACAGTTCCATTATCGTGATACCTGAAGTAATATCCTGGTACAAGCTTTTCAAACGAAGACGTTTCTTTTACAAAAACGTGGTTATATACAACATCAATAATGACGGATAAGCCCTCTTGATGAAACGAATGAATAAGCTCTTTTAATTCCGTAATTCTTGCAAAAGGATCTGTTGGATCTACAGAATAACTTCCTTCTGGAACTTGAAAAAACAGTGGATCATAGCCCCAATTGTATTGTTTATTCGGCTCTAGGTCATTGACTCTGCCAAAATCATTCACTGGTAATAATTGCACATGTGATACACCTAATTCTTTAATATAGGAGAGGCCGGATGAATACTGGTGAACTGTTTTAGCATCCTTTTCCGTTAAGCCTAAATACTTCCCCTTGTCAACAATTCCGCTTCTCGAATCAATAGTAGCATCTCGTATATGCACTTCATAAATAGAGCTATCTTGCAAATTTTCTATGTCCGGTCTTGGTGTCTCTCTAAATTCATCTGGATCCGTAGTTTCCAGATTCACTACGACTCCATATTCCCCATTCGTAGTGACTGCTTTCGCATAAGGATCAACAACTTCATACGTCTCCTTATTTAGCGTAGGGATGAATAAATAGCTGTAACCATGACAGTCTTCTGTCAGAGTATATTCCCAAACTCCGAACTTCTTTCTTTTCATTTCATAAACCGATTCATTCACATGTAGTTTCATTTCTGTTGCAACAGGACTCCAAACTCGAAAAATCGTTTCTATATCATTATAAATGGCTCCTAAATCTTCACGTGATCCATCATATTTTTCATCAAATTTTTCCGTCCTTACGACCCCTCTTACATAAATAGGGATTTCCAGTTCTCCCAAATATAAAAACATATCTTGATCGACTGGAAGGGAATCTTCCGAGTAAAAACGAACCGTATTTTCATCTATTGTATGACCCTCTGATATTAAGTGGATCTTTTCGCCATTACCAATTGCATAAGCACGATCTATATTTGTAACGATGTCATTTACGATCGGACCTTCTAATTGTAAAGAATGAAAATTATCTATCCAGGCTTTATACTCTTTCATATACATTCCCTCTTTTCTTCCTCTAGCCACTATATGTTATGACAAAAAAACTAATTGGTTATTCTTATCTCTTAACCTTTATTCCGTTCTTTAAACGTCGGAGAACCATCGATTTAAGTTATCTTCCCTGTCGTATACTAGTACATTTTATCATTATTTGTAACCTTTTGATAATTTTGAATTTTGTTTTAAAAAAGAAAGGATATTGTTGCTATCTTAGCGAATTTTTATAATACACAAGAATTAATTGGACATAAAGGAAGGATTGATGCTCATTGGTTTATCATCTTACGCAAGATGACATGTATTTATTTCATCAAGGGACGAATTATCACAGTTATTCCTTTTTAGGCTGCCATGAAATAACGTGGGAGAAAGAAAAAGGTTTTCGTTTTACTGTTTGGGCACCTCATGCTGCAAAGGTCGAACTAGTCGGCGATTTCAATGAATGGCAAGGTAATGCCCACCCACTCGAGCGAGTTAGTACACAAGGCTTATGGACCGCTTTTTTCTCAGATATACCGCCAGATTCAACATATAAGTATAATATTATTCACCCGGATGGCCGTAATATCTTAAAAGCAGATCCTTATGCTAAGCAATCAGAACTCCGACCTGCCACGGCTTCACTCACACCTCAACAAAATAAGTATGATTGGAAAGATAATAGATGGATAGAACAAAAAAAATCAACTAACCTTTACAAATCACCCATTACTGTATATGAAGTACATCTGGGCACATGGAAAAAGAAAGACGATGAAGAATTATTAACATACAGAGAATTAGCAGATGAACTTATTCCTTATGTGAAAAACCTTGGGTATTCCCACATAGAGCTAATGCCAATATCTGAGCACCCCTTTGATTTATCTTGGGGATATCAAATTACCGGATATTATTCTATTACTAGCCGCTACGGTTCTCCGGAAGATTTTAAGTATTTTATTGATATGTGTCACCAACAAGGCATAGGAGTAATCATGGACTGGGTACCTGGACACTTTTGCAAAGATGACCATGGCTTGCGTCAATTTGACGGAGAGTCTTTATATGAGTATGAAGACTCCAGAAAAGCCGAGAAAACATCCTGGGGCACCTTAACATTTGATTTTGGACGTCCCGAAGTACAAAGCTTTCTCGTTTCCAACGCCATTTACTGGCTGGAAGAATATCACCTTGATGGTATTCGCGTAGATGCTGTAGCAAGCATGCTCTCCTTGAACTTCGATAAACATGACGGAGAGGAAAAAGTACAAAATTCTTTTGGTGGCGATGAGAATCTAGAAGCCTTCGCTTTCATTAAAAAGTTAAACAAAGTTGTTTTCGAATATTTCCCGAATACACTTATGATGGCAGAGGACAGCTCGGATTTACCAAAAGTTACTTATCCTATTCATGAAGGAGGATTAGGATTTAATTACAAATGGAACATGGGGTGGATGAACGACACTCTGGAATATATGGAACTCGATCCCCTTTATCGAAAAGGAAATCATAATTTGCTAACGTTTTCCTTTATGTACACTTTTTCTGAAAACTTTGTTTTACCACTTTCCCACGATGAGGTAGTTCACGGGAAAAAGTCATTATTAAATAAAATGCCTGGTGATCAGTGGCAACAATTTGCTCAACTTCGCCTTCTTTACGGATATATGTTTGCGCATCCCGGAAAGAAACTTTTATTTATGGGTGGAGAACTTGGCCAATACGCGGAGTGGAAAGATAAAGAGCAGCTTGATTGGCATCTATTAGAATATCCTTTGCATGAAGGCATATTTAATTATGTAAAAGCTTTAAATAACTTTTACAAACAAGAACCTGCCTTATTTGAATTAGACCATGATCCGGATGGATTCAAATGGATAGATGCCGATAATGCCGACCAAAGTATTCTTGCCTTTTATCGCCATGATGCCCGAAAAGAAGAAAGTCTGGTGATCATTATGAACTTCACTCCGAATGTTTATTACGATTATAAAATTGGAGTAGACGTTCCCGGGAAGTATAAGGAAATTTTCACTTCTGATTCCGAAGACTTTGCCGGATCAAACCAATGTAATCTCAGTACCCATTTTAGTTTTCCAGAGCCATGGCATGGTTTCGATCAACATATAAAAATCATGGTTCCTCCTCTAGCGGTTACCTTTTTCAAACAAATAGATAAAACCAAACAATAAAGGAGGATTCTCAATGAAAAAAGAATGTGTCGCTATGCTTCTAGCTGGTGGTGAAGGTAAACGTCTAGGTCTTCTAACAAAAACACTTGCTAAACCAGCAGTACATTTCGGTGGTAAATACCGAATTATCGATTTTACGTTAAGCAATTGCTCCAATTCTTCCGTTCATACTGTAGGCGTGCTTACACAGTACTCTCCGATGCTCCTTAATAAGCACATTGGAATAGGTAAACCGTGGGATTTAGATCGACAGGAAGATGGAGTCTCTATTTTATCACCTTATACCGCTAAAAAAGGTGGCAGCTGGTATAAAGGAACAGCTGATGCTATCTATCAAAACATTCATTACATTGATCAGTACGATCCCGAGTATATACTTGTCATCTCCGGCGATCATATTTATCAAATGGATTATGCAAAGCTTATCGAGCACCATAAGGAGAAACAATCAGATGCTACGATATCGGTCATAGAAGTTCCATGGAAAGAGGCTTCCCGATTTGGAATTCTTAACACACTCGATAATCTGGAAATCTATGAATTTGATGAAAAACCGGAAACTCCGAAAAATAATTTAGCTTCCATGGGAATTTACGTGTTTAATTGGAAAGCCCTTAGACAATATTTAATGGAAGATGCTAATTTAACAGATTCAGACCACGACTTTGGGAAAGACATTATTCCAGCTATGTTAAACGATGGTTTGCGTATGTATGCCTATCAGTTTGAAGGTTACTGGAAAGATGTCGGTACGATTCAAAGCTATTGGGAAGCGCATATGGATCTACTAGAAGAAGATTTATCTCTTTCTCTGAACAGTAAAGAATGGCGTACGTATTCTCATGATACGAATTATCCGCCTCAATTTATCGGTGAATATGCCATCATAGAAAATTCCCTCATTAATTCAGGTTGTTGGATTAACGGAAAGGTCACGAACTCGATTCTATTTGAAAGAATTGATGTGGGTGCAAACTCGAGTATTAATGAATCCATTATTCATCCTGAAGTACGAATAAATAGTAATTGTCTTATCAAAAAGGCAATTATTATGGAGGGGGTTGAAATTCCCGAAGGAACGATCATAGACGGAGAAAAATATGACGAACCACTTGTCATCAACAGTGAAAATATCGTTGATTTTCAAAAGGAAGGAGTGGAACGATGATGATGGGAGACTTAATGGGTTTAATTAATTTAGAGCATGAACAAGATTTTTTAGAAGAGCTAACTTATTTTCGTTGTGGTGCTGCAGCACCGTTTGCTGGGCGTTATCGGTTAGTAGATTTCACCCTCTCCAATATGGTTAATTCCGGAGTAAGTGAAGTGGCTATCTTCACTAATTCCAAATATCGCTCTCTAATGGATCACCTTGGAACAGGGGCCGACTGGGAACTTGCCAGACGTCACGGCGGTCTTTTTATTCTACCGCCTGACTGGAATGATCCGACAGATGTTTCCAGAGGAGATTTAAAGCACTTTCACAATAACCGTGACTATTTCCATCGCTCAAAAGCGAGCCATGTAGTCATTAGCGGCAGTCAGTTTATTTCAAACGCTCATTATAAAAAAGCATTTAAGCTTCATCTTGAACGTGATGCCGATGTTACGTGTATTACTACCGAGGTTGACACGTTAGAACCTGAACATATGTCGCAACTTCGTATCGAACATGATAATGATGGATGGGTGACAGGATTTACAAACGACCATGAAAATAAACATGTATTCACCAATGCCTACATCATAAAAAAAGAAGTCCTTCTAAAACTCGTAGATGAGTGCATCGCCTATCATAAAGACCACTTCTTTCTAGGCGGAGTGAAAGAAAACCTGGACAGTCTCGCCGTTCAATATATTAATTCGGAAGGTTGTTCTATCTTTATAAATTCCATCAAAAGCTTCTATAAACACAATATGAACTTATTACAACCGGATAATTACCGCTCTTTATTCTTTAAAAATGAATTTATACGTACAAAAATAAGTAATGAACCTCCTGCAAAATATAGAGAGTCTTCCAAGGTTACCACTTCTATGCTCGCCAACGGTTGTGTGATTGATGGTGAGGTTTCAGGTAGTATTCTATTTCGGGGAGTGAAAGTTCATAAGGGGACAAAAGTAAAAAATTCCATTGTCATGCAGCGTTGTATCATTGAAGAAGGTGTCCATCTGGAAAATGTCATTCTAGACAAGGATGTTCGAATTACAGCAGGACAAACATTTATAGGTTCAAAAGATAAACCTTTTGTCGTTGCAAAACGTCAAACTATTTAAGAAAATCTACAATATTAATAAATTCGAGCAGTTGAGCTTTCATCGCAATTTATACCTCTACTCAACCATGAGGCAGGTGCCATCACCTGTGCCTTGAAAGCTAACTGTCACTTATAGACTTATGTTAAAAATATTCACTGATTTCAGAGAGGAGATTCAAGCGATGACTAAAATATTATTTGCTGCATCTGAATGTGTGCCATTTATAAAAACAGGAGGACTTGCTGACGTCATTGGATCTCTTCCGCAAGCTTTGATGAAAGATAATCTAGCTGACGTAAGAGTAATTTTACCTTTATACGATGAGATTCCACTAGAATGGCAGAATAAGATGGAAAAGAAAACATCATTCAAAGTAGAAGTTGGCTGGCGAACACATGAGGCTATTCTATATACACTTGAAAACGATGGCATCCTTTATTATTTTATTAAAAACGACTTTTATTTTTCCAGAAGAGGAGTTTACGGTTATTACGATGACGGGGAAAGGTTTGTCTTTTTTAGCCAAGCTATTATCGAGGGCCTTCCTTTGCTTGATTTCGATGCTGATGTCCTCCATGCTCACGACTGGCAAACCGGACTAGCGGTTGCTTTCGCAAATATATATCTTCCAGCTTCACGATTGAAAACCGTATTTACGATTCATAATATTAAATACCAAGGCTTACTTTCTCACGATTCTTTCGATAACCTTTTCAATTTATCAAGAGAGCATTTCAATGGCTTAGAATGGAATGGCATGCTTAATTGCATGAAGGCTGCAATTTTTCACGCAGACAAAATTACGACCGTCAGCCCAACTTATGCAGAAGAAATAAGGCAGCCCTATTACAGTGAGGGGCTTGATTCTATTCTCCATGAACGAGAAGGTGACCTTTCAGGCGTGATAAATGGCATCAATTTGGAGGACTATCATCCAATGAAGGATCCATATATTCATGTGAATTACAAATCTTCACGTGTAAAAAAGAAGGAAAATAAAGAAGCCTTACAAGCAGAGCTCGGACTGCCGGTTAATGGAGATATACCTATGTATATTGCCATTTCACGTTTAGTGGAGCAAAAAGGTTTTCATTTATTAGAAAGAGTTTTAGATGAATTTTTACAGGAAGATATTCAAGTTGTTATTCTCGGTACTGGTGATTATGAATTTGAACATTCTTTTTCGCACATTGCCATCCGTAACTCTACTAAAATGCACATGTTATTACAGTTTAATGAAGGACAAGCCAGAAAACTTTATGCAAGTGCTGATTTCTTTTTAATGCCCTCTAAATTTGAACCATGTGGTCTTTCTCAATTAATCGCTTTGCAATATAAAACAGTACCTATTGTTAGAGAAACCGGAGGACTCAAAGATACAGTGCAAGCTTTCAATGCGGAAACTGGTGAAGGTAATGGCTTTAGTTTTGCAAATTACAATGCCCATGAACTTCTTTCCATTCTACGTTATTCTCTTGACGTCTTCCATGATAGCTCTCTATGGAAAAAACTTATGAAAAACGTCAATAAAAGCAGCTTTAGTTGGAGTGAATCTGCAAAAGCATATACTAACATTTATAAATCACTAACAACTTTAGAAGATAGGGAGTGAAAGTTTTGTCAGATTATCGTAAAGAATCCTTTCTGGCTTTATTAGAAGGAAAAATGACAAGAAAACGAGGAAAACATTTAGAAGATGCTTCCGATAAAGATTTGTATTATGTTATATCATCCATTGTTAAAGATGAAATAACGCCTAAATGGCTGAAAACTCAAGAAAAATATCAAGAAAATAAAACAAAGCAAGTATATTATATTTCCATGGAATTCCTTATTGGGAGGTTGTTGCAAAGCAACCTGCTTAACTGTGGAATGCTTGATATTTGCAACGAGGTTTTAAAAGATATTGGCAGAAATCCAGAGGAAATTTATAAACATGAGCATGATGCTGCGCTGGGTAATGGCGGATTAGGGCGTTTAGCAGCATGTTTTTTAGACTCGATCGCTTCTTTGAAATATGCCGGGCAAGGCTCTGGAATTCGATACCGATATGGTTTGTTTGAACAACGAATTATTCACGGAAACCAAATTGAGCTTCCTGATTACTGGCTGAAAGAGGAATATCCGTGGGAAACCCGTAAAGCAGATGAGGCTATTGAAGTTAGATTCGGTGGTAAAATAAATATGCATACAAAACTCAATGGTGACTTTGAATTCTCTTATGAAGATCAAGACAAAGTAATGGCAGTTCCTTATGATGTCCCAGTAATCGGCTATCAAAATGAAGTTGTGAATACATTACGTCTGTGGAGTGCCGAAGTGACTGAAAATGAATCCAAACTTATGTCAGATCCAAGCAGTCAATATTATCACCATTTAGACCATAGCCATTCCATTGAGCAAATCTCGGGGTTTCTTTATCCAGATGACTCTAGTTTCGAAGGCAAGGAATTAAGGTTAAAGCAACAATACTTTCTTGTCTCTGCAACTATTCAAGGGATCTTAAAAAACTTTAAAGCTACTCATGATCTTTCTCTTGCTCACCTGTCTGAAAAAGTAGTTATTCAAATTAATGATACGCATCCCAGCTTAGCGGTACCTGAACTTATGCGCATATTAATGGACGACGAAAACTTCAGTTGGGATGAAGCCTGGAAAGTTACGACAAGTGTGATCGCTTATACTAACCATACGACATTAAGTGAGGCTTTGGAAAAATGGCCGACTTCGATGATACAAAAACTCCTGCCTCGAATTTATATGATTATCAATGAAATTAACGAACGTTTTTGCAAAGGTATTTGGTTCGATCACCCGGATCTCCGTGATAAAATACCGGAACTAGCTGTGATTGCTGATGACCAAATTCATATGGCAAGACTAGCTATCGTAGGCAGTTTTAGTGTGAATGGAGTTGCCCGTCTTCATACAGAAATTTTAAAGAATAAGGAAATGAAGTATTTCTATAAGTTGTACCCAAACCGTTTTAATAACAAGACTAACGGGATTACACATAGAAGATGGCTTTTGCAAGTAAATCCGTGTTTATCTGAAACTATTACCGAAGCGATTGGACCCAAGTGGATCCAAGAGCCAAACAAACTAATCGGTCTTCTTCGTTATTCAAATGATGCACCGTTTCTAGAAAAAGTAGGCAAGGTAAAAAAACAAAACAAAGAAACGTTAGCAAAATTAATTTTAAATCAAACCGGTATCAAAGTTGACGAAAGTTCTATTTTTGATGTTCAAATTAAACGACTCCATGAATATAAACGACAACTTTTGAATATTTTCCATGTCATCTATCTTTATAATGAATTAAAAGAAAATCCTTCTCTGGATATAACACCTAGAACATTTATCTTTGCCGCCAAAGCCGCACCGAGCTATCATTTAGCAAAAGAAGTTATTAAATTGATTCACCATGTTGCGGCTACAGTGAATTATGATAAACAGATTAATTCTAAATTAAAGGTTATTTTCCTGGAGAATTATAATGTCAGTCTTGCTGAAAAAATTATTCCAGCTGCTGATATTAGTGAACAAATCTCCACTGCAAGTAAAGAAGCATCAGGAACGGGAAATATGAAAATGATGATGAACGGTGCACTTACACTGGGCACTTTGGATGGCGCTAATATTGAAATTAAAGATCTAGTGGGAGATAACAATATTTTCATATTTGGATTGACGTCAGACCAAGTGCATGATTATTACCAATATGGCGGGTACGTAGCGAAGGATATCTATCACACAGACGATAGAGTAAAACGTATTTTAGATCAATTGAATTCTGGAGAATTTGGTCAACAGGAAATTGAATTCAAAGATATCTTTTATAACATTATGTACCATAATGATCCCTATTTTGTTTTAAAAGACTTTGATCCTTATATTGAATCACACGAACTTGTAGAACGTTCTTACCGCGACAAAAATACGTGGCAGAGAATGAGCGTAACAAATATTGCTTATTCAGGAAAGTTTTCAAGTGACCGTACGATCAAAGAGTACGCTTCAGAAATTTGGAAACTATAACGCTGCTTTAAAAGGTTCTCTACCATTGATACTTGCAGCGTGGAGGTAGTGGCCACTAATATTAGTTTATAATTTTAAAGGGTATGTCAGCAAGGCGTAACTAGCCATTGTTGACACACCCTTTCTTCGGTCATTCATCATTCCTTATATTCATCAAAGGTATCTATAGTTTCAGCATTTTCTGATTCAGTAATAAGTCTTGAACTCGAGTTTGTCATACATTTTGCAAGCAGAGCATCAGCAATTTTTAGCTGCGTATGCTTTATTGGAGATTTATTTTTTAAAAATTGTTCATGAAATTCGTGAAAATTACGTTTATCTATAAGCTTCGCACGTTGATTGTGTTGTGGAATATCTATATAACTATTTTTTGCGACAATGACTTGTTTCATAGGCATTGAAAGGTTCTTCTCTTCTAGAATACTTTCTATTACCGTTCTCATCCTGTTCAAAGAAATGATTGGATGAAGAAATTTCGATTCTCTTTTTCCATCCTTTTTTGACCAAAAGCGGTCTGAATCAAATTGAAAAATAGTATTTTCATTTCCTAATAAAGGTTTTATTAGCCATATTTCAGAAGGAGTTAATATAATGACATCTAAATCAACCGTTGCCTTTTTTAAGAAGAAAACTGGCTCATATAATATGAAAAAAGAATCCGGCAACTTTTTCACAAGAAACTCTAGCAATGAATCGTAATAATAACTTCTTTTAACAGCCGATCTCTCTGATACTGTCGAACTTACCCAGTTTATTTGAAATTTAAAAAGCTCTTCTAGAAAAGATGCTTTCATTTGTTCTTTTGATTGGTGCGGCATTTCCTGTTCAGACGGTAATTCTATTTCATCATCTAACTCCATTTTTGCTTTTCTTCTTAGTTTGTTCCAAGATTTCTGAAAAAATGTTTTTACTTCCTCCTCATAAGATTCCCAAAAAGGACGATCAATAGATATATTTTTTTGCACTGCCCATTCTCTTTGAACTCTTTGCCACCGCTCTTTTTTCAAGCGAACATACCGGCTTGGGTATCTGTAAATATCTATTTCATATCGTGATACATAATCAGCCAATTTTAAAAGCTGCGCCATCGTATTTCATCCTCTCATTGAATCCTCTTTTGCAGTGTTATTGAGGAAAGAACTTTATACATAGGTTCTTTTGAGGGATGTACCTCGTATAAAGAAACTTTTTCCACGGAATTCTTTATTAATTCTATCTGTAATGGGATGTTCCACTCGTAAGGCAAGGAGCGCCCTGAGTCTTTCCATTTTTTCGCTAACGTTACATGTGGGCTATATTTTCGTTTTTCTCTTTCAAACCCAAGTTGAATGGCTTCCTTATGTATGAGAGATTGAATCTCGAAAAGGTGGTCTGAATAGTTTGGAGATAGATGAAAAACACTTGGTTTATTAGACCTTCCGAAAGTTTCTATCTTAGAGAAGTCTAGTGTGAATTCTTCTTTATTTGCAAGTGTTTTTTTTAGACCTTCCCACAATAATACCTTTTTCTCTGGATTCCAACCACCTAGAAATAATAATGTCACGTGAAAATCGTATTTATTCACGATTTTTTTGAAATATGTGGATAATTGAAATGTTTCTTGTAATTCTTTCGCTTCTTCCTGTAGTTTCTTGTTAATTGGAATACCAATAAATGTATGTGATGTAGCCATGATGTCTCCTCCTTTTTATAGTCTAAAAAGCTGTGATACAATATAGCTTAATCATAGTTTATAAATATGTATAGTCAATTATACGTAACGTTGAAATAAGAAAGGATGACACGCGTGAAAGTAGTAAATAATATGGCAGAACTAATTGGAGAAACTCCTTTAGTTAAGTTGCAAAAGTTAGCTCCTACAACTGGAGCACAAGTATACTTGAAATTAGAATTTATGAATCCGAGTGGAAGTGTAAAAGATCGAGCGGCTTCTAATATGATTGATCATGCTGAAAAACAAGGGCTTATCAATAATCAATCAATAATCATTGAACCTACTTCCGGTAACACCGGTATTGGCTTAGCAATGGTCGCAGCCGCTAAAGGTTACAAATCAATTCTTGTCATGCCTGACACGATGTCACAAGAAAGAATCAATCTCTTAAAAGCATACGGCGCAAAAGTTGAACTAACACCTGGTGACAAAAAAATGCCTGGGGCGATAGAACGAGCACATGAACTAGTGAAAGAGATTCCTAATAGTTACATGCCGATGCAATTTGAAAACGCAGCTAATCCAGATGCTCACCGCCATACGACTGCTGCTGAAATTAAAGACGGAATGAATCAGATAGGCAAAAAGTTATCTGCCTTCGTTGCTGCTTCTGGAACTGGTGGAACAATTACTGGCACGGGAGAAGAATTACAAAAGGAATATCCTGACGCAACTATTCATGTAGTTGAGCCTAAAGGATCTCCTGTATTATCCGGCGGCAAGCCTGGACCACATAAACTTGTAGGCACTAGCCCAGGATTTATCCCACCAATTTTAAATGAGAGCGTGTATCAAGAGATTTTTAAAATCTCTGATGAAGATGCCTATAACATAACACATCGTTTATCTAAAGAAGAGGGTATTCTCGTCGGACCTTCCTCTGGGGCAGCATGCTTTGCTGCTTTGGAAGTAGCAAAGCGCCTCTCACCAGATGATGTTGTCGTGGCCATCGCATGTGACACAGGTGAAAGATATCTCTCAACGGATTTATTTCAATTTGAATAAGAAAAACGGCATAGCCGTCTTTTATTACATGCAGTGTCAGCTTCAAACCGCCATGTTTTAAGTATCAAGGGTGGGTTTCCCTTGATACGCGCGGTGTGAAGATAGCTGCCAATTTTATAAATTCTTACCTTGTAAGAAAAATGCCTAGTCCCTTTTAAAAAACCTAGAGTCTTTTATAACTATTTTGTTGCTTCGTTATTATCGAAAGTTGTTTGGAAGAATAACCGCTTGCTTTCCGTGGATGGATCCACGAGCCTCACGAGCAAACGAACGCTCGGGGGGTCTAGAGGATTCTTCCAAACAACATTATAAAGAGATTGTCATTCTATATCTATTGCTCTTCTTTTTTAGCTAGTTCATAAATAGCATCGGCATAAATAGCGGTCATCTTTAAAAGATTGTCTATCGATATACATTCATCTGCCTGATGAGCAGTATCCTTTTCACCTGGCATAAGCGGTCCAAATGCAACTCCAGCATCTAGAGACCTTGCGTATGTCCCCCCTCCAATTGCTATTAGGGATGCCTTCTTATCCATTTGTCTCTCATATACTTTAGACAACTTTTGAACAAGCTCATGCGTTTTATTTAAAGCATGGGGTTCCTCATGACTATGAGTGATAAAATGTAATCCTTCTTTGCCGAGCTTCTCATCTATTATTTTTTTTAATACTTCATACGAGGCACCTTCCGGATACCTGACATTTATTCCTATACTAGCGTTTTTTCCGCTGAAATAACTCATCCTCCCAACATTTATTGTTAGATCGCCTAATTCCTCATCTTTAAAAGAAACTTCTAGTTTTGCCCCTTGAGAATCTCTGAAAAAGTAATCTTTTAACGTCTTAAAATAGCGTTTCTCTTGTTCAGCTAATGACACATATTTTGTTAGGAAGTATGCAAGGTAAATCCCTGCATTTACCCCTTCCTCAGGCTCAGCTCCGTGTGCAGAAACACCCTCTACGAACACATCCAACCAACCTTTACTTTTTGAAAACTTTCCACTTATTTCATGTTCACGCAGAAATTCATAAAAACTCTGTTCTAGTTTTTGTTCTTCTTCTACATTTGATAAATGATCAAGCTTAGCATTTGCTCGATCGGGTACCATATTTAATCGATCTCCTGATTCAAATGAATATATTTTTCCTTTGCCAAGCATTTTCATTGAATATTCAATATTAGAAATACCTTTCTCCGCATATATAATAGGGAAGTCGGCATCCGGTGCAAATCCAATCAAAGGCATTTCTTCATGTTTAAAATAATGATCAACACATCGCCACTGACTTTCTTCATCGGTTCCAATAATTATTCTCACTCTTTTTCCAAAATTATTTGCAACTTCTTTAACAATTTTTAACGCATAATAGCAAGAAATTGTCGGTCCTTTGTCATCCAATGCTCCCCGCGCGAATATGCTTCCATCACGAATGGTTGCTGAAAAAGCAGGAGTCGTCCAATTGTCTCCACCGGGAACCACATCAATATGACATAAGACACCAACAATATCAGCACCTTCTCCGTATTCAATATGTGCTGCGTAACCATCCAAATCTTTCACTGTAAAACCATCATTTTTTGCTTTCTGTAAAAGCCAATCGTAAGCTCTTCTAATCCCTTGACCGAAAGGAGCATTCTCTGTTGCAGTCCCTTCATCTAAGACGCTTTCTATTTGAAGAAATGTTTGGGTTTCCTTGATAATTTCTGCTTTTCTTGTTGAGACTTCCTGGTTCCAATCTATCATGATTTCACGTCCTAACTAGGATATTCCAAGTATTAGTATACTCTTTTCTAATGATAAGAAAAAGAATCCAAATATAAGTGATGTTAAAAAACATTACAAACAATTAACAATATTCAAACAAAGATTACTTTACCCCGATTCCGTGTTCGGGTAAACTTAAAGCAAAGGAGGGTGGAGATGCTTTTAAACATCAGTTAAATACAGGCTACTTGCCTGGAGTTTTACTGATACTTCTTCGGTTTTTTTGAAAGCTTTTTATTAATAATCATGCTAGATGTATTTTTATACTTTTGAGAAATGAAGTGTTAATAATTAAAGCTACAACTAAAAAAAAGAATTTTTATATGCGCCTCTCATCTAAATGCCGAAAGAAACATTGACCTGAAACCTTGAACATGGAGTATTTGACTTTCACTGAGGAGAAGGAGTGGTTTTTTGAAGCCATCAACGAATAGAATGTTGACTCGGATTAAATCCATTTACCTTTACATTAGAAAACAAGGAAGTGCATCCACAAAAGAATTAGTGGAAGAATTCGGCATCACCGAAAGAACTGTCCAACGCGATCTTAATGTTTTAGAATATAACGATCTGGTTGCCAGTCATCAACGCGGTGTTTGGACAACTACGAACAGGAAAATCAAGGTTTCATAAAAGAACCCCTAATTAGAGCTATTATCTTTTTAATAATAGGATAGCTAGCTTTCTAATCTTCTAAAAGTATGATTAATTTTATACACAGTTATCATGTTAAGGCTCAAGGAGTTTTTCTCCTTGAGCCTAGCACTGTTTAGATTCATAAGTCACAGAAAACAAACTTGCTTAATGTTCAATCATTATGATTCATGACCTTGATGACTTCTTAGTTCTTCAAGTTCGTCAGGAGTTAATTCACGATATTCTCCAAGTTCCAACTCATTATCCAGAACAAGAGACCCCATTCTCTCCCGTTTTAACTCGATGACCTTTTTTCCCCTAGTCTGAAACATTCGCTTTACCTGATGATATTTCCCTTCTTGGATTGTAATATAAGCGACTGAAGCATTAGATTCCGCTTTATATTCTACTTTTGCTGGTTTGGTTGTATACCCATCATCTAATGTAACTCCTTGCTCCAAAGCTAAAATATCTTCTTCATTAATCGGTAAATCTAAATGTACTATATACCGTTTATCAACCTTCTTCTTTGGAGACAGAAGCTGATGTGCCAGTTTTCCATCATTCGTTAACAACAATAAGCCTGTTGTGTCCTTATCAAGTCTTCCAACCGGAAAGGGATCAAACAATGCATCTTCAGGCTGTAAAATATCTATAACCGTCTTTTCAGTTTTATCCTCTGTCGCTGAAACATAACCTTTTGGTTTATTCAACATAATATAAATCGTTTCCCTGTATTCAATAACCTCGCCAGAATACTTGAGAATATCTGTCACTGTATTCACATGCTTTTTTCCGTCTTTCACAATTTCTCCATTCACAGAAAATAGCCCTTGTTTAAGAATCTTTTTTACATCTTTTCTAGATCCAAATCCCATTGTTGCTAAAAGCTTGTCCGTACGCAAAATAAATCCCTCATTTCTTTAACTTAAGAAAAACGCAAAGCGTCTTTTATTAAATACAGCGTAATCTTTAAAGCCACCCCCGAGTAGCACCTACTTAGTGCGTGTAGGTGCTACTCGAAAGGAAGCGCCCTTCCCTCGATGCGTGTGGCGTAAAGATAGCTGTCAGTTTATACTTTCTTATCTTTTTAGAAACTCCATTGCAATCTTTAAAAAACTTATATATCTAATTTGGTGAATTTGTTGCTTTGTTGCCATCGAAGTCTGTTCGGAAGAATTACCGCTCCCTTTCCATCGTCCTGCTATTATAATACATGAAAAAAGGATAACTCTAAAGGTCATTAAAGACCTATTGAGTCATCCCCCCTCTATTCCTCTTCACCAAACATATAATGCTTCGTCCTGACATTTACATTAAGAACGATCCCGATCGCTAGCATATTAGTAATCAATGCACTTCCACCGTAACTTACAAAAGGTAACGCAAGTCCAGTTATAGGAACTAATCCAACTGTCATTCCAATGTTTTGAAAAATTTGGAATACAAGAAGACCTAGCGTTCCCGCAACTAGATAAGTCCCAAAGGTATTGTTACAAGTAAAAGCAATAATCACTAGTCTGTATAGTAGCAGAAAATAGACTACGATAAGCACTGTAGCACCTACAAAACCAAATTCTTCTCCTATTACTGCAAAGATAAAGTCTGTATGCAATTCAGGAATAGCTCCACTTTGTGCTTTAACTCCTTCAAATAAACCAGTTCCGTATAATTGTCCAGCACCAATACCTTGCATCGCGTGATACAGTTGGTACCCAGCTGCTCCTATATTGGCACCAGGATCTAGCCAGGAATAGATTCGACTAAGTTGATGAGGCTCAATGAGATATGTTGAGAAGAAAGCAAAGTGATTATTGTGCATCCATACCATAGAACCAATAAATCCAGTTCCTAAAGCTGCCATTAACCCTAACATTCTAAAAGTAACTCCGGCCATTAAAATCATAATAAAAATAATTGCTGCAATAACTAATGCAGTTCCTAAATCAGGTTGTACTAAAATCAATGCAAAAGGCGGAAGACCTACTGCAAGAATTTTTCCGACGACAAGGAGATCATTCTTGAAAGACTTTTCTTTCGGTTTTTTAGTTATCGTGTAAATCAAATGTGCTAAAGCTATAATTACAAATATTTTAACGAATTCGGATGGTTGAAATCTGGGTAAACCAGGTGCGGTAATCCACCGCTGAGCACCGTTAATCTCGTCACCAAAAAAATGAACAACTAATAACAATCCCACCCCTAGTATATACAAGGGAATCGAGAAATTCTTAAATAAATCATAATCTACTAACATCGCGCCAAGCATTAAAATGACGCCAATCCCAAACCAAATAATTTGAAGTCTAACATAATGCGTTGGAGCCATACCATATTGCTCTACAGTCGAAGTACTGGCACTGTATATTGCTACTAAACTGAAACACATTAACACAAACAAAAAAAACAATAATGAATAATCTAATTGTTGAAACGCACTCTTTCGCTCTTGCATCTTTTCACCCTCTAAAACTTTCCAAATTATCTACTTCTATGTGATGATGCCATTCGTGTCACATCACTAGTAACTTCCCCAGCAAGAATCTCATCTCTGTCAAGTGGTTCTTCTTGCCGATCCTTTTCCGTCTTCCTCGATATATTTGCTAGTATTCCCATCGAAACAAATGTCACCAATAACGACGATCCTCCATAACTGAGAAATGGAAATGGTATTCCTGTAATTGGAAGAAGTCCGCTAACCGCACAAGCATTGAAAATCATTTGAATAGCCAACTGAAATACGATACCAAACGCTAACAAACTGCCAAAGGTATCCTTGCATCGTGCACCAATTAACACACCACGCCCGATGATAAAAAACATAAATGTAAAGACAAACAAGATTCCAGTGGCTCCTAACTCTTCACTCACAATTGCTAATATAAAATCTGTATGAGCTTCCGGTAAATAGAATAACTTTTGTACACTTTGCCCTAATCCCGTTCCGGAAAGTCCACCGTGCGCAATGGCAATATAGGATTGCACTAACTGAAACCCTTCTGTTTGCTCTAGTTCAAATGGATCCCTGTAACCTATTAATCGATTCATCCTGTATTCTTCGGACTGCGCATAATGAAATAGCGCCCAAGATGCAAGAGAACCAAGAGAAATCAAATGTAGCATTCTGGCTCCGGAGCAAAATGCTAATAAACCAGCTACGAGTACAATGGTGGTTGCTGTACCTAAATCCGGCTGCAGCATGATCAGTCCGAAAAAGACAATGACGACCACTAAAGGCGGAAGTACCCCCGTTAAAAATTTATTTATATAAGCTTGTTTACGTGAATAAACATAAGCTAAATAAATAATAGAGCCTAATTTGACAAATTCCGACGGTTGAATCCGAAATCCAGCCACTGAAATCCACCGCTGCGCTCCGTTAACATCTATTCCAACACCTGGAATCATTACTAATATTAACGAAAATATCGCTATTATCACAATCCATGGTGAAAGTTTCCGGTAATGTTTATAAGGGAAAAACATAAAAATAGTAAAAAATATGATAGAAATGATTAACCACAGTAGCTGACGATCAAAAAAATACGATATATTGTCTTCAGACATTTGATACCCTTGCACAAAACTAGCACTATACACCATCACTAATCCAAAAAGTCCGAGCGTAAGAATACTTGCAATAATATACCAATCTATAAAAAGCTTTCTGGAATTTTCATCTTCCAAGGCGTTCACCTCCACGATGAGCATCGCCCATACTAATTCTTACATTATAGCAGAGAGTCTTCAAGTCTAAAAGAGACTTCCTTCCTTTAAGAAAAACGCGTAGCGTCTTTTCTTAAATACAAAAGAATCTATCCTTCTAATTTATACGATAATTATATACCTTTATCTATGTAAAATACGAAATCATACTATATATTTTATTATTTTGTTTCCAGTTTCCTAAAAAGCATTAAAATAAGGATGAACCAAAAAGTAAGAAACTACTTTTGGTTCATCCTCGTCTAAAATAAGTGTTACGTTTTTTTATGACATTTCTTTCATTATTCTTTTAATGCTTTAGCTACCGTTGCAACTCTTTTACCAAGGCGTCTAGCCATCGTTAGATCTCTTTCGTCCGGCTGTGCACTGCCGTCTGCCCCAGCAACAGTTGATGCAGAGTATGGAGAGCCGCCAATACCGTCTGTAGTTAATTGCTCAGGATTTTCCCCATAAGGAAGACCTACATAAATAAATCCAAAGTGCAATAACGGTATTAGTGAAGTGATGGCCGTTGTTTCTTGCCCTCCGTGAATAGAGCCTGTGCTTGTAAAAATCCCTGTTGCTTTTCCTTCAAGTTCTCCATTCATCCATAAAGCACCTGCAGAGTCTAAGTATTGTTTCATTTGAGCAGGCATCGAACCGTAACGTGTTGGAATTCCCCATACTACGCCATCCGCCCATCTTAAGTCGTCATGCGTTGCTACAGGAATATCTTCCTGTGCTTTCTGCGCTTGCACATAAGCATCTTGAGCTGACATTGCTTGCTTAACAGCTTCAAATTCTTCTACTCTCACAACTTTCACTTCTGCGCCTTCCACTTCTGCCGCGCCTTCAGCTACTGCTTTTGCCATCGTGTGAATATGTCCGTAAGTGCTGTAAAAAGGAATTAATACTTTTGTCATTTTCTATCCTGCTCCTTTGAAAATAATAATTAAACGTTTGAAAACTGATCTGTCATATTTGCTTTTCCTTTATTTTTTAAAACTTAAACTACTTATTATTTTTAATTAATGAATTAATCTTGCATAACTATGATTTAGTTAGTTCGTTAACCCATTTACTTACTAAAGTCAAGTAAACTATGATATACTATGCTGAAGATCTTCTAGACAAGGAGTGAGATGATGGAACAAACTAAAATGTGTCCAAAGTTTGAATCCGCGTTTCAGCTATTAGGAAAACGATGGAATGGATTAATCATTCGTGTTCTACTACAAGGCTCAAAACGCTTTCGTGATATATCTGCAATAATACCTAGTATGAGCGATAAAATGCTCGTTGATCGGTTAAAAGAACTTGAAGAGGCCGGTTTGGTTGCACGCAGTGTGTACCCGGAAACACCTGTTCGAATTGAGTACCAACTCACAGAAAAAGGGCGAGCCCTTGAATCCACGATGGATCAAGTGCAAACCTGGGCAGAACAATGGATGAACTAAAAAATGCTTCAAGCAAATACGCTTGAAGCATTTTTTTATTTCTTATTTTTTAAAATCGTAAATCTGTCTCCTAGAATTTGACCAGCCACTCCTGTTCGTATACTTAAATTGAAATATACGGCAGCACCTGATCCTACAGTTATCAGAAGAACTAACAAGGCGTTTAACCAAGTCTCTAACGGAAATAGTTGTTGAAATCCGTAATTCAAGAAGGCAACTACCGCTCCCATAATGACGGAGAAAATTAAAATAAGCATAAATCGTTTTAACACATAGGAATAATTAAACTCCGCAAATTTTCCAATAGCCCACACATTTACTGAAATTGCGAGCAAATAACCAATAGCCGTCGCCATTACTGCTCCGGTAGCCGCAAACAAGGAAATGAAAATACCATTAAAGACAAACTTAAAAACAATCCCTAGAACCAAACCGAGTACTGCATATTTCTGTTGGTTAATTCCTTGTAATAATGCTCCTGTAACAGCAAAAATAGAAAATGCTATGGCAACTGGTGCGTAAACTCGTAATATTTCTGATCCGACCGCCAAGTCGTTTGGAGTCCCGGGGTATAAAGCAGCATATACTGGTTCTGATAAAACCATTAAACCGACAGCAGCCGGGATCGACAAAAATAAAATAATTTGATAGGTTTGTGTAATCGTTCGTTGCAGCCTATCTGTTTCATTGTTTATAAAAGCATTTGTTACGGTAGGTAAAATAGTCAGAGACATCGCTGTTGCAACGGAAACAGGGATTAAAATAAGTTTATGAGATGCTTGCGAGAAGGCCCCGTAATATTTTTCTGCAACATCTTGGGTAAATCCTAACTCTTGCATGGCTGGAACAAACGTCATCAAATCCACTGTCTGGTATAATGGTATCGCTAAGCCGACAAACGAGATTGGCAGTGCATACGCAAATAATTCTTTATACATTTTACGTAAAGGGATTTGATGATCAATTGTGCTCTCATCTATCTGCTTTTGCAGACTTGGCGCTCGTTTTTTCCAATAAAAAAGAAGTACAGCAAGTCCACCCAACGCTCCAACAAATGCTCCAAAGGTCGCAAAGCCAACTGCGGTAGCCATCCTGCCACCGAAAACTTCGAGAATTAAATAAGCAAGTACAAGGATAAAAATAATCCTGATGATTTGTTCGACTACTTGAGAAATAGCTGTCGGTCCCATGGATTGATGACCTTGAAAATAACCTCTAATAATCGCCATAAATGGAACAATGATTAAGGCTACACTCACCATTCGGATCGTAAACACGGCATCCGCAATCGAATTTCCCTCTAAGTCATTTGGATCTAAAATATGATTTGCTATGGGATTAGCCAGAAAAAATAATATAAGAAATGCAATAAATCCTGTAATCGTCATAACAATCAGACCAGATTTTAATAAGCGTTGTCCTGTACGATAATCGCCTAAAGCATTGTACTTGGATACAAATTTTGAAACTGCAAGAGGCACCCCAAGAGTAGCAAGACTCAGGAGTACCGTGTAAGGGGTATACCCATATCCATATAAAGCCAGTCCTTCAAGGCCTACAAGCGCCTGAAAAGGAAAGATATAAATAAGTCCGAGCATCTTTGTCAAAAAAATACTTGCTGTTAAAATCATGGTCCCACGAATTAATTGCTTATCAGACATCTTTAGTAAACTCCCACTATGATAAATTCAAATACACTGATAGCATTTTATCATATATTTCAAGTAAGAGGTATGAAAACCCTCCTATCATCCCTCCATCACTTTCACGAACATGTTTCTATTTCTTGGACCGTCGAATTCACAAAAATAAATCCCTTGCCATGTTCCTAGAATAAGTTCACCCTTTTCAAGAATAATCGTTTGGGAAGTACCAACCGTACTCGCTTTAAGATGTGAAGCGGTATTTCCTTCTGCATGCTGATACTTAGCGTGATTCCACGGATAAATCTCATCCCAGCGCATAAGCATATCTGATTTCACATCTGGATCGGCGTTTTCATTAATCGTAATTCCTGCGGTTGTATGAGCGCAGAATACATAGACGACACCATGTTGAATGCCACTTTCCTTGATGACTTGTTTTACTTCCATTGTCACATCTTTCATTTCATCTCTCGATTGAGTAGATAAAGAAATCTTTTTTAACATCATTATTCCTCCTTCTCGGCAGAACGGTAATCAAATCCGCCTTCCTTATCCCCGTGCATGATTATTTGTTGCAGTAATTGCCTGCTTGATAATTTCAGAAAAATCTTGTTTTTTTAATAATTCCAACCCTTCCGCAGTTGATCCACCAGGAGATGCAACCTGTTGGATAAGATCTTTTAGATCATGACCTTCCTCCAACATCGCTATCGATCCCTTGAACATATTGACCACAAGTTTTCTCGCTTGCTCGGACGAAACACCGTATCCTAGAGCCGATTCCTCCAAAGCTTCCACAAATGCATATACAAAAGCTGGTGAACTTCCAGTGATAGCCGTTAAGTCATGAACATGCTGTTCTGAAAATTCTTCCGAAACTCCAATGGAAGACAATATTTCAGAGAGAATCTTTCTATGTGATTTATCCACGTATTTCCCACAAGAATACGTCGACATTGATTGACCTACTTGTGCAGCCGTATTTGGCATGATCCAACATACTGGGGTTCCTGCAGGAAGACGTTCTTCCATAAAACTCGGATCGATTCCGGCTGCTACCGTTATTATTAACTGTCCATCGATTTTAGAGGCTAATTTCTTTAGAATGTCTTCATGTGTATGAGGTGGTGTAGCAAGTAAAATAATATCATGAGAAGCCAATTGACTCTCCCAATCTCCGGTAGCTTGGATGGAATATTTATGTTTCAGTTGCTCCAGTTTCTTTTTATCCGTGGAATTTGTTACTGTTATTATCTCAAAACTATTCTTTTTATTTTTGACAATTCCCGAAAGAATAGCCTCAGCCATCCTGCCAGCACCGACCATGAGTAACTTTGATCTTGTCATTTTCACCACTCCTTTATGTACACATTAAATGTAACACGATAAGATTCCGAAGTAAAAAGAGCATAAAAAAACACCCCTTTAAGGGTGTCTTTCAACTATTAGCTAATATCCTTCAACTTTCTTTCTAATTGCTTCAGTTTAAATTCTTGTTTATTTTCTTTTTCATATTGCTTAAGCTTTCGCTTTAAACGACTTTTCGTCCACGTAAAATCAACGATGTTCTTGTGATTCAAGTAGATCGCAAAGAAATCAACACTTCCACTGTTATACTTGAATTCCTTCTCGACAACTTCAAAATATAGATCAAAAGCTTTCGTTAACGTTGAACCTTCTGGAACGAAATCTCCGTACAATTCCAGACACGAACGATAATTATTTTCTCTTAGTTTCGTCAACAAAGTCGTTAAGAATGTGTCTTCATATCCTGCTAAGGCGAATCCTTTTCTTTCCAACAAGCTAATAAATATCTTGAGCTCATTGTGATAAAAAGAGTAAGCTTTTCTCATTTCGCTTGTCATTGTCATGCTTATACTAACAGTACCTTCAGAGCGAGCATGCAACATGTTTAAAAGAGCTCGGTGAACTTCTGGCTTGAGTAAAAAAGTAGGATGCACCGTTCTCAGGTACTTCTCAACCTCCGTATTTAGTAAAGTTTGCACTCTCTCATTTTTTTTCATTTGAAATAGTGCTTCATTTCTTTCTTTTTCTGCATGTTTTGCGATCCGTTGCTGAGTACCCTCTGACCAAACTGCTCGCTTTGCTTCTAGCTTACTTTTCAAGCTTTGAAACATTTGCATCTCCTCCTCTCAGTAATTTTAAAATTAAGTGTCATTCTTTCTTCCTCATGAAGTGTATCACATCCAAAATAGAATTAAAATAGAGTTTCACGAAAAATGTTGTACAATTTTAAACGTGACGTCTTCTCATCCATATAAATGAGCATATTTGGACATATTCAAGAGTATTTACTGTTATTTATGGGCTATTTATTATTTATTTTTTAGAAACTTGAATTAAACTCCCTTGTCCGAGTAGAATCAACTAGAACGAATAAATGAGTTGCTACGCAAGTTTTTTATTTAAACGCTTGGATGAAGCGAGCCTCATACTATAAAGGGTGTTGAGAATGACAGATGTAATTGTGATAGGCGGAGGTCCATCTGGACTAATGGCAGCTGTTGCTGCTGCTGAGAACGGAGCTTCAGTAATGCTCGTGGATAAAGGGAAAAAACTAGGAAGAAAACTTGCTATTTCTGGCGGAGGACGTTGTAATGTTACTAACCGTGCCGAAGCTGAAGAACTGATTCGCCATATTCCCGGTAATGGTCGCTTTATGTACAGTCCCTTCTCCGTATTTAATAATGAAGATATCATCACTTTCTTTGAAGGACTTGGCATTAAACTGAAAGAAGAAGATCGAGGCCGGATGTTTCCAGTAAATGATAAAGCTGTGGAAGTTGTTCGAGTTTTATTGAACCGCATTCAAACTTTAAACGTTGATATTCGAAAGAGCACAGAAGTTTCTGAGCTTCTATTTGATCAGGAAGCGAAAAAAGTTACTGGAATTAAACTAGTAGATGGAGAGAAGCTTGAAGCGAAAAAAATCATTGTAGCTGTTGGCGGAATGTCCGTACCTCATACTGGTTCTACGGGAGATGGCTATCCATGGGCCAAAGCGGCCGGACACACGATAACAGACCTTTATCCGACCGAAGTTCCCATTACATGTAGCGATGCAATCATAAAAAATAAAACATTGCAGGGACTTTCTTTACGGAATGTCGAGCTGAGTGTGCTTGATCCGGAAAAAGGAAAAATAATTAAAACGCACGAAGGAGATATGATCTTTACACATTTCGGCATCTCAGGTCCTATTGGACTTCGATGCAGTCAATATGTCGTGAAGGCAAAAAAGAAATACAAAGGAAGCCATGTTCCCCTACAATTGGATTTGTTTCCTGAAGAAAGCTTGGAAGAGGTTTTTCAACGATTACTTGGACAACTTGGCGAACAGTCTAAAAAGGCTATCAAAAATAGTATCTCGGGCTTTGTTCCGGAAAGATTAGCCCCAATCCTCTTGAGTCAGGCAGCCATTGATCCTTCAGACGTTTTTGTTTCTATCCCTCACGAAAAACTTCGTTTATTAGTCAGCCGGATGAAAGGATTTTATTTAACCGCTACAGGTACGTTATCGATTGAGAAAGCATTTGTTACTGGCGGTGGAGTTAGTGTGAAAGAAATTCATCCAAAAAGAATGGAATCAAAGCTAATGGAAGGATTATTTTTTTGCGGAGAAGTGCTAGACCTTCACGGATACACAGGTGGATATAATATTACTGTTGCCTTTTCCACAGGTTACACAGCTGGACAGTCGGCAGCATGGAGTTTATAACCTGAAGACTTTCCGAATAAATATAATGCGAAGATAATCGTGATAAAAATGAGCTGGCGACAGATCCCAAATACTGGGGGACTGCCCCCCCATTTATTTACATTTAAAACCCCCAATGGCGCAATGGCCATTGGGGGTTTTAGTTAGGTTTTTATCACGTTGCTACAATATTAACGAGTTTTCCAGGTACAGCAATAACTTTTCGTACTTGTTTACCGTTAATTTCGTCTTGAATTTTATCGATTTTTACCGCTTCCGCTTCCATTAATTCCCGAGTTGCATCCTTGGCTATTTTCAGCTTGGAGCGAACTTTACCATTCACTTGGACAACAATTTCGACTTCGTTTTCAACAAGCAACGATTCATCATACACAGGCCATGTACTGTATGCTAATGAAGACATATGACCAAGACGCGTCCAGAGTTCTTCACACACATGAGGCGCTACCGGAGAAAGTAGTTTCACAAAACCTTCAAGATGACTCTTTGAAAGTTTCTCCTGTTTATACGCTTCATTCACAAATACCATCATTTGAGAAATACCTGTGTTAAAACGAAGTGATTCAAAATCATCCGTCACTTTTTTCACAGTTTGGTGATAAACTCTTGTCATCTCAACCGTGCCTTGTGCATCTACGATAGATGGATTCAAGTTATCCTCACCAGTGATCATTAAGCGCCAAACTCTGTCTAAGAATCGACGTGCTCCGTCAAGACCGTTATCATTCCAAGCAATCGAAGCATCCAATGGTCCCATAAACATTTCATACAAGCGAAGCGTGTCAGCACCGTGCGACTCCACGATATCATCCGGGTTAACCACATTCCCTTTGGATTTACTCATTTTTTCGTTATTTTCACCAAGAATCATTCCTTGGTTATATAATTTTTGGAACGGCTCTTTCGTGTGAACTACACCAATATCATAGAGAACCTTATGCCAGAAACGAGCGTAAAGCAAGTGAAGTACCGCGTGCTCCGCTCCGCCAATGTACGTATCAACCGGCAACCAATGTTTTAATTTTGCCGGATCGGCAAGCTGTTCATCATTGTTCGGATCAATATAGCGAAGGTAATACCAGCAGCTTCCTGCCCACTGCGGCATCGTGTTCGTTTCTCTGCGACCTTTCATCCCTGTTTTAGGATCAGTTACTGAAAGCCATTCCTCATTATTAGCTAGAGGAGATTCTCCTGTCCCCGATGGTTTGAATTCTTCCATCTCTGGAAGGGTTAATGGTAGTTCCTCTTCAGTAACAGGCTCCATCGTTCCGTCTTCCCAATGAATCATCGGAATCGGTTCTCCCCAGTAACGTTGACGACTAAATAACCAGTCACGAAGGCGATACGTTACTTTTCGTTCTCCTTTTTCGCTTTTTTCCAGCCAGTCACACATTTTCGAAATAGCTTCTTCATTTTCCAGTCCATTAAGAAATTTCGAATTTATGTGAGGACCATCTCCTGCATATGCTTCTTTGGAAATATCGCCACCAGCAACCACTTCTTCAATTAAAAGATCGAATGTTTTCGCAAATTCATAGTCGCGCTCATCATGTCCTGGTACAGCCATAATCGCCCCTGTTCCGTAGTTAACTAGAACATAGTCGGCAATCCATACAGGTACGTTTTCTCCCGTTACTGGATGTGTGGCGTAACCGCCTGTGAAAACACCTGTTTTTTCTTTGGCTAATTCTGTTCTTTCAAGATCACTTTTCGTGGCTACTTTCTTTTGATAAGCTTTCACTTTATCTCGCTGAGCATCGGTTGTTACTTCCTCCACAAACTTATGTTCAGGAGCCAGTACAAGATAAGTAGCTCCAAAGAGAGTATCAGGGCGTGTCGTGAAGACGGTTATCGTTTTGCCAGTGCTAGTAAGTGTAAAATGTACGTCAGCACCTTCTGAACGACCAATCCAATTTCGTTGCATATCTTTGATACTCTCCGTCCAATCAAGATCTTCCAGGTCCTCAAGCAAGCGGTCGGCGTACTCCGTAATCTTAAGCATCCACTGCTTCATCGGACGACGTTCAACAGGGTGCCCTCCCCGTTCACTCTTGCCATCAATAATCTCTTCATTCGCAAGCACAGTTCCCAGTGCCGGGCACCAATTAACAGCTACTTCGTCTACGTACGCTAATCCTTTTTTATAAAGCTGTAAAAAGATCCATTGCGTCCATTTATAATAAGATTCATCCGTTGTATTGATTTCTCTTTCCCAATCATAGGAAAAACCAAGTGCCTTAATTTGTCGCCGGAAGGTGTTGATATTTTGTTCCGTAAATTCTTTCGGATGCTTCCCTGTATCTAGAGCATATTGTTCTGCAGGCAAGCCGAAAGCATCCCATCCCATTGGATGAAGGACATTATATCCTTGCATTCTCTTCATACGTGAAACGATGTCTGTTGCCGTATACCCTTCTGGATGTCCAACGTGAAGTCCAGCTCCTGATGGATATGGAAACATGTCCAAAGCATAAA
The DNA here is from genome assembly GCF_051262595.1 of Salipaludibacillus sp. CF4.18. NCBI lineage: Bacteria > Bacillati > Bacillota > Bacilli > Caryophanales > Bacillaceae > Salipaludibacillus > Salipaludibacillus sp. CF4.18. The sequence goes on along the minus strand of NZ_JBIMEV010000005.1, from coordinate 67,958 downwards.
ATTTCTTTTTCGACATATCATCTTCTGTTTTAAATGTTTTATTTTCTTCCCAATATTGCTGCCATTTACCTTCTATTTGTTGATGGTTAAAAGCCAACTCAACAACCTCCCTTAAAACTAAAAATATTTTATCCTATCGATTTATCACTGCAGTGTAAAACAGTAAAAAAACCTCCCATCCCTAGCTTTACTAGGGACGAGAGGTTGACTTATCCTTCCCGCGGTACCACCCACGTTAGTGCATCTGATGCACTCACTCCAAGCCAGTAACGTCGGCGATACGACAAAAGGTAATGTCTTCCCCTTTGCAACTCCAAGGTGAGTTCATGAAGATCCATGGTTAACTTTCACCAGCCGTTAACTCTCTGAAACACAGATCAATCATTACTAATCCTTATCAACATTTTTCGATCATCATAGATTCTCTTCATTAATTGCTATTGTATGCATGCAAACGCTCTGTGTCAAGAAAGCTTTCTCTTATTTATCACCAATACATGGCAAAACTATACAATTAAGATACTGATTTTATTACTTCATCTCTGACAAACTCAATATATGGAATTTGCGATTAAATATTTTCATCGTGATGAATGGAATAGCGAATAACACTATAATTATATAAAATTTAATGGCCATTCCAAAACCCGCGGAAAGCTTCCCCCTAAAGCGGATTCAAGCATCTCTGTTTGACGAATATAACAATCTCCAAAAAATCGATGTTTTAATAAATTCTGGTCTTATAAAAAATGTTTTCTCTTTTACAAACTAAACTTTTCTCCTCTTCCTTAAAACGTATTGTGATAGGATAATATAAAAGACAAAGCCGTATTTGCTTTGTTAAGATTGAAAGATAATTTTATAAAATCCTCAGTTTTTAAAGAATTTTTCCTTTTGGACAGAGGGTCTCGATGTCTTTCCGGACAGAGGCTTTCTTTGGTGTCCTTCTATAAAAAACAAATAAAAGGTGTGTGAAACAATGATTGATTTACGAAGTGATACGTTAACAAAACCCAGCCAAATAATGAGAGATATGATGTCGCGTGCAGAAGTTGGCGATGATGTATATGGAGAAGATCCTACGGTCAATGAATTAGAGGCTTATGCTGCAGAAATAACCGGAAAAGAGGCCGCTCTTTTTGTCACTAGTGGAACACAGGGAAATCAAGCAGCGGTATTAGCACATACGCAGCTAGGTCAAGAAGTCATTATGGATAGAGATGCTCATGTATTTATCTATGAAGGTGCCGCTATTTCCGCTTTTGCCGGCGTCCAATCCAGGACATTACCTCACGATCGTGGCCAAATAGCCATCAAAGATCTAAAGGCGGCCATTCGATCTGATGATGTTCATCATCCGGAAACGGGATTAATATGGCTCGAAAATACGCACAACCGTGGAGGCGGAGCGGTTCTCCCAATCGAATATCTGAAAGAAGTTCATCAATTTGCCAAAGAGGTTAGAGTTCCCGTACATATGGATGGAGCTAGAATTTTCAATGCAGCTGTTGCTAGCGGTGTTGCTGTAAAGGAAATCACCCAACATGTAGATACCGTTCAATTCTGTTTATCGAAAGGCCTTGGAGCACCTGTAGGCTCTATTCTCGCGGGGGACCAATCTTTCATTCATAAAGCACGGAAGAAACGAAAGATGCTCGGTGGTGGTTTACGTCAAGCAGGTATTTTAGCTTCAGCCGGATTACTGGCTTTACGCTCCAATATTGACCGATTAGCAGAGGACCATCAGAATGCTGTGCTGTTAGCCGAGGCCATTAACACATATACAGACTTATCCGTTAATCACCCTGTTGAAACGAACATCGTCATTGCGGAAACAGATCAATCTTCAAGAACCGCTCAAGAGTGGGTCGAACTATTAGCACAAAAGAATGTGAAAATTATTCAGTACAAGGCAGAGTCACTTCGATTCACAACGAATTTAGATGTTTCGAAAAAAGACATTGAAAAAGTAATAGAAGTATTAAAAGAGATTAGCTAGAAAAGAGGACAAATAATGAGACGAGAAACAAAAAACGGAGGTCTACGAGGATGAAACTATCTGGAGTCCTTCCTTTTGCACGCGAACTGTTAATGAAATCTGTTTCGAAAGGTGCTATCGTGGTTGACGCTACAGCGGGAAATGGTCATGATACGTTGTTTTTGGCTAAACTCGTTGGCGAAAACGGAAAAGTATACAGCTTTGATATCCAAGAGAAAGCGATAAAGTCTACGCAAGCAAGGCTCGAAAACGAAGGAGTGGAAAAACAGGTCAAACTAATTCATGATAGTCATGATCATTTGACCGCTCACTTAGAACAGAACCATCATAAAAACATTAGCGGAGCTATCTTTAATTTGGGTTACCTCCCCGGTCCAGACACGGATAAAAACGTGGTCACTGCAGCTGAGTCAACCATCAGCGCTCTTCATCACATAATGGAAAACCTCCTTCCTGAGGGAATGATCGTTCTCGTTGTTTATCACGGACATGAAGGAGGAAAACGAGAAAAAGAAGCGCTATTACCTTTTGTAAGAGGTCTTCGCCAAGATGAGTACCACGTGCTAGAATACCAATTTACCAATCAACGAAACAATCCGCCATTTATTATTGCTATAGAGAAACGATAGGGCAGGTTTTGACGAGATCATTCGTTCACTATAACCAGGGAAATGCTCGTATTTGCTACTAGCGGATGCTCTCTGTGCGGGCACCTTTTTCAGTCTCCTCGGGAAACTCGCCCTTGGGGTCTGAAGATTCTCCTGCTGTTACTCCTTACAAAAAGATGATTGTGCAGAATCCTGAGAACCCGTAGAAACTTTTATGTTTTGCTTACTTGTCTGTACACCCACCCATTTAAATAAAAAAACACTGTTGAGGCGCCGCCGCTTCGGATAAGTCGGTTACCTTGTTTTCTTAATTGCGGGTCCTGCTTCACTTTTGCATCAGCAAGATAGATTGCAAGGAGACCATTGTTTATAAGACGATGAAAGGCACTATCAGGAAGACTTTTCAAAGATTTCTCTGCCTCATGGAAAAAATGTTCCATTCTGCGAAGCATGTCCTCTTCGGTTTCATAGTAAAAACAAAAGTTTAAATCGCCTCCTTCTTTATCCTCTTCTCGATCAATAAAATAATCCATTAATATATGGAGGCCTTGTACCCACGGAAAGTAACCATTTTTAATAACATTTGCTTCTTCTTTAGTCATTGTATCTTTGCCAGCAGCATAGGCAGTCAGACAAAAAATACCTAGAGTAGATCCCGTACAGGCTGAAAACTCAAACCATTCCATATCAGGCATCCTAGAGCGATACCCTTGAAACCAAGCCGTCAGTCGAGGAACACGGTCGGGTTCTTTTACATGCTTATGTACTTGCAAATCACTATACATCTCTGATAAGGATACATTCTCACTATGAACAGCAGAGTAGGAAGGAAATCGTTTGATACATTCCTGACAAGTATTTACAAGCGTTTTTAGATAACCTCCATCGTCTTTTTCTTCACGAAAACGATAATAATCTCTCGTTGGTGCATCAGGAGTTAGTGCATCCGGCATCGACTCATGTAGAGCCTGAAAATCATCCGGGTTTTGCGAAGTACTCCGATCGCAAAGATTATCAAGATAATCACTGATTGTTTGGTACGCAACGATAAAGCGCACGGCTTCGCGAAAGTTTTCTCCACTTAACAGTGCATACACTGCTCCACCTTCGCAATGGAACGTTTTTGAGTCAATACTCATTAGCGCTTGCGAGCGTAACTCCTCATTTGGGATTTTCTCGGCTAGCTCACGCCACTCAGTTATAAACTCGTGCACTGTAGGAATGACGTGCTTGTAAATTTTATACATCATCGTCCAAGATTTCTTCGGTAAATTCATTCCTTTTCCTCCGTCAATTCTTATCATTTTAGATCCTATAAGAAAAACAGCAGGGCTGTCTTTTATTACATACAGCGTAATCTTTAAAGCCACCATCATTTAAGCATCAAGAGCGAACTTCCCTTGATGCGTGTGGCGTAAAGATAGCTGTCAACTTATAAATTCTTATCTCTTTCTAGTAAATGAATCGTCACAAATCCAAGCATATGTGCTAGCACACGATCTCTTTCCGGTTCGTTAAGCACCTCATGGTAAAGTCCTTTCCATTCCTTATAATACTTATCATTTGTATTTATGTTGTTGAACCATTTTTCCACTTCGAATTTATTGACGATCCGATCATCTCCTCCTTGCATGACTAAAAGAGGAACCTGTGGAAAACTTTCTTTCTGTTCGTGGACTAATTTCATCGATTTTTCTAATTCCGTGTACCAACGTAAGCTTACTCTTTTAACTAAACGATCATCTTCAGCGTCTCTTTTTCGCATGATTTCATCTCTTGTGCCTGTCCCTTTCTTAAGTCCTGCTGGAACACGATAAGTCGGTATGACCCGATGTAAAAGATTTGCTACGAGTTTTTTACTGAACGGAGTTTTATTGTATAAACCAAAACAAGGAGAAGATAGAATTACAAGACTTGGCAAATTTGCTGCTGGCATTTCCATCAGTACCCTAGTTGAAATTAATCCTCCCATGCTGTGCCCTAAAAGTATCACTGGTAGATCATATTCTCTTGCTTTCTTTAACCATGTATTTACTGTTTCTATGTATTCATGAAAATTCTTGATGTGTCCTCTAGGTCCTTGAGTTACACCTTGTCCTGGCAGATCTCCCATTAAAACGTGATATCCCGCGTGATTCAATTGGCTAATGATCCACTTGTAACGTGCATGATACTCCCCTGCACCATGAACAATAACAAACACACCTTTCACTAGATCACCTTGGAACTCCCATTTCCACATCTCGATCCCTCCATAAAATTTACTTCCCTGTATTTTCCCCTCTGATCTGTTTGATAGTCAAGTAATAGGGTATCAGTAGTCCAGTGAAAATGTCAGAATTATTCCTTTCATGAGCCTACGTTTGATACACTAGCAGTATAAACTTCAAATAAGGAGAGTGACCTATATTGGCTATATATCCGTATAAAGAACAGTGGCCTGTCATTAATGAGAGTGCCTACATAGCTGACAATGTTGTGATTACCGGGGACGTAACAATCCATGAGAAGGCAAGCATTTGGTTTAACACTGTCATTCGTGGTGATGTTGCTCCAACAATTATAGAAAAGGGAGTAAATGTTCAAGATAATAGTACACTTCACCAAAGCCCTAACAACCCATTAATATTAAAAGAAGGCGTAACGATTGGCCACCAGTGCGTATTGCATAGCTGCGTGATTGAAAAGAATGCCTTAATTGGCATGGGCTCGATTATTTTAGATAATGCGGAAATTGGGGAGGATGCTTTTATCGGCGCCGGCAGCCTTGTGCCACCGGGTAAAAAAATTCCGCCAAGAACATTAGCACTTGGACGTCCAGCGAAAGTTGTCCGAGATTTAACAAGCGAGGATATCGCTGAGATGAAGCGAATTCGCGAAGGTTATGTAGAAAAAGGCCAATATTACAAATCACTCCAGAAGAATGTATAGTGAATATAAGCAGTTAAGAAAAACGCGTAACGTCTTTTAATAAATACAGCGTGATCTTTTAGCCACCCCCGAGTAGCACCTACGAAGTGTGTGTAGTGCTACTCGGGGGTGGTTTTCCCTTGACAAGCGTGGCTTAAAGATAGCTGTCAACGTTATAAATTATCTCGCAAAAAAGGGTGACTCCATAGGTCTTTATTACCTATGGAGTCACCCTTTATCCTATTTTATTGACTAGCTAACTCTAAAGCTTGTTCACTTAGCAAGTTGGCTTTATCTGTTTGTTCCCACGGTAACTCAATATCGGTTCTACCGAAATGACCGTATGCTGCCGTTTGCTTGTAAATCGGGCGACGTAAGTCCAACATTTTTATAATTCCAGCGGGGCGCAGGTCAAAATTCTTCCTTACGACTTCCACTAAAACATCTTCGCTTACTTTTCCAGTATCAAATGTTTCAATAGCAATGGAAACTGGCTGTGCAACTCCGATTGCATAAGCTACTTGGACTTCACAACGATCCGCTAAACCAGAGGCAACGATGTTTTTCGCTACATATCTAGCCGCATAAGCACCGGATCGATCTACTTTCGTAGCGTCTTTTCCAGAGAATGCTCCTCCACCGTGACGAGCATATCCTCCATAAGTATCTACAATGATTTTACGTCCTGTAAGTCCTGCATCACCTTGAGGCCCACCAATGACAAATCGACCAGTTGGGTTAATAAAGTATTTTGTATTTTCATCTAATAATTCCTCAGGGACAATAAAATCGATAACTTCCTTCTTCAAATCTTTTTTGATTTGAGCTAACTCAATTTCAGGATGATGTTGAGTAGAAATGACAATCGTATCAACCCGAATTGGATTTTGATCCTCACCGTATTCCACCGTTACTTGAACTTTACCGTCAGGACGCAAGTAATCAATGATTTTTTCCTTACGTACTTCCGCTAAACGACGCGCAAGCTTATGTGATAAAGAAATTGGCAATGGCATTAACTCAGGCGTTTGATTATCTGCATAACCAAACATTAATCCTTGGTCTCCAGCTCCTATTTCTTCAATTTCTTCGTCGGACATTTGCCCTTCTCGAGCTTCGTATGATTTATCCACACCTAAAGCGATATCAGCTGATTGTTCATCAATCGACGTCAATACAGCACACGTTTCAAAATCAAAACCATATTTGGCTTTTGTATAACCAATTCCTTTAATCGTTTCTCGGACTACTTTTGGTATATCCACATACGTAGATGTAGAAATTTCTCCTGCTACTAACACTAATCCAGTGTTCACAGAAGTCTCACAAGCTACTCGAGCATTTGGATCCTTCTTCATAATTTCATCTAAAATAGAATCCGAAATTTGATCACAAATCTTATCCGGATGCCCTTCTGTTACTGATTCTGATGTAAATAAACGCGTTTTCCCTACCACAATACGTACCTCCTTGGTATCATCCATCCTATTTTTAGGATGTGCTTCATCATCTACGGTACTCGTTCTCCCAGCAGAATGGTCCAATCCAATGATCTCAAAAAAATATAAAAAAACCCTTTCCAATAGAGGAAAAGGTTACGTTCCATCCGCCTTTAACCTCTTATCGACCAAGACATACGGTTAGATATGTCTTGCAGGTTAGCACCGTTCACCTTTTTACAGTGGTGATGGTTGCTGGGCTTCGTCGGGCCTGTCCCTCCGCCTACTCAGGATAAGAGTATCCGTTCGCAAAAATAATACCGTAAATTTAATCGTCTGTCAACTGCAAATGTCGATTTATCACGTAAATTAGGTAGTGCCGCACAAGTCTATAGCAAATAGAAATGGTGTTATTGCTAGTTTATACGAGATAATGAACCGGTTGGGTAAATAATCCATTTCCGTACATATTTAAGTAACAATGCCCTCTATCCTGACCTCCATTCAACCCTAGATACGATTATTTCAGAGGGAAACAAAATCATTTGATCCCCCCACCCGTTCATTTACAATTATAAGAAAAACTTACCATGTTTTGTTTTTTCCTCTCTTAATCTTTCCTCCCCACTGTTCATATCAACTTGCGATTCCGTGTGATCATTTCGTCTGCGCCTTGAAATAATAATGGTAATAAAAAAAATGTGAATAGTCATTTTCTTGTCTCCTCGTTTAAACTCATCTCTTTCTGTCTGATTTAAGTTTATCGAAAATGCCGCTTTCTCTAAACGATCTCTAGTCTGTTTCTGTCTCCTACCCAAGTCTGATCTTTTTCTCATTCCTTCGCACACATCCGCCCATTCACACATACGTTATCTAATCAAATAACTATAGATTTATGAAGGAGGAGCATCATGTCTCGTTTTAAAAAATTATTGTTACTATTGTGTTTACCGGTAGCTATACTTACAGCTTGTGGTCAGGAAGAAGAGTTAAAGGAAGTAAAATTGGCAGAGGTTACACGGTCCATTTTCTATGCACCTCAATACGTAGCAATTTCTGAAGGGTTTTTCGAAGAGGAAGGATTAGATGTTGAACTAACAACCACATGGGGTGGAGATACAACGATGACAACATTGCTGTCTGATGGTGCCGATGTCGCACTAGTAGGAGCGGAAACATCCATCTACGTCTATGCCCAAGAAGCAAATGACCCACCGATTAACTTTGCTCAACTGACACGAACAGACGGTACGTTTCTTGTCTCTCGTGAACCTGTTGAAGACTTTGAATGGGAAGATTTAAAAGGAAGTACATTCCTAGGTCAAAGAAAAGGCGGCATGCCGCAAATGGTTGGAGAATACGTGCTGAAACAGCATGATATCGATCCGCATAACGATCTTGAACTCATTCAAAACATCGACTTCGCGAACATCACCTCCGCCTTCGCTTCCGGAACAGGTGATTATGTGCAACTATTTGAGCCTCAAGCGACACTTCTTCAAGAAGAAGGAGTTGGCCATATTATTGAATCGTTTGGTACCGAATCTGGTGAGGTTCCATATACTGTTTATATGGCAAAGCAAAGTTTTATCAATAAAGACCCGGAAACTATGGAGAAATTTACTCGAGCTATTTACAAAGCTCAACAATGGATCAATGAGGAAGATCCTTCTACTGTTGCCGAATCCATCGAACCATTTTTTGAAGATACTTCTTTAGAAATCATTGAACAAGTGTTCATCAATTACAACGAACAAGGATCCTATGCACCTTCTCCATTAGTGAACGAAGAAGGATGGAATAACCTTCAGTCAATTATGGATGAAGCTGGCGAATTACCGGAAGAAGTACCTTATGATGAATTGGTGAATCGAGAATTCGCTGACCAGATCATGTCAGAATAATGGAAGTTAAGAGAGGAGAATATCATGGCTATATTAGAATTGCAGGATGTAGAAAAAACATTCTTTTCCTTGGAAACAATGACAACTGCCATTGAAAATATTAATTTAACGATTGAAAAAGGAGAGTTTATTTCTTTTATTGGTCCTAGTGGCTGTGGTAAAACAACTCTCCTCTCTCTTGTTTCCGGATTAATCCTTCCAACGAAAGGTCAAATCATCTTGGATGGAGTCCCAATAGAAAAACCTACTCCTGAAACGGGGTATATGCTTCAGCAAGACTATCTGTTTCCCTGGTTATCCATTGAAGAAAATATATTACTTGGACTAAAAATATTAGATAAAACATCTAAAGAAGAAAAAGAACGCCCCATCAAATTGCTGGAACAGCTCGGTTTATTAGATAAACTAAAAAACTATCCTTATGAGCTCTCCGGGGGCATGAGACAACGTGTGGCATTAGTCCGCATGTTGTCTACTGACCCGGAGCTTCTTCTATTAGATGAACCTTTCTCCGCTTTAGACTATCAATCAAAACTAAAATTAGAGGATCTTGTTTTTTCGACCATTCGTGCCCATAAAAAAACAGCTATTCTTGTTACACATGATATTGGAGAGGCGATTGCGATGAGTGATCGAATTATTTTATTAGCTGGTAGACCAGGAAGAATTCAAAATGAATTTATTATTCCAAAACAGCTTTCGCAGGAACTCCCCTTTAAAGTACGAACAAGTGACACGTTTAACTCCTTATTCCAAAAAATCTGGAAGGAGATGGAATCCAGTGAAGAATCATCGTAAAGAAATGCTCCAAGAATATAAAAAGAAAGAAAAAAAGAAAAGAGGATGGATAAAACTATCGCAACTAACTATTCTAGTTTCATTTTTCCTTGCCTGGGAAGTGACAACTGCTTTACGCTGGCTGGATCCTCTTCTTTTCAGTTCGCCGTCCCGTGTCTGGGCCTTGTTTTTGGATCGGATACAAGATGGCAGCTTATTTCTCCATACATCTGTCACCCTGTTTGAAACCGTGTTAGGGTTCATTTTAGGCACAGGTGTCGGTATCATTATCGCTGCTCTTCTTTGGTGGTCACCGTTTCTTTCGAGGGTGTTAGATCCCTATTTAGTGATCTTGAATTCCATGCCTAAGGTAGCACTGGGACCTATCTTAATCGTAGGACTGGGACCTGGATTTACGTCGATTATTTTCATGGGGGCTTTAATCTCAGTCATTATTACCACGATGGTTATCTATAGTGCTTTTAAAGGAGTAGATGATAACTACTTAAAAGTCATTCAAAGCTTTGGGGCAACAAAATTTCAATCCTTTTCGACAGTAATTTTCCCTGCCTGTTATCCAACGATGATTTCTACCTTGAAAGTAAATGTTGGCCTTTCCTGGGTTGGCGTAATAGTAGGTGAATTTCTAGTTTCGCAGCAAGGATTAGGCTACATGATCATTTATGGCTTCCAGGTTTTCAATTTCACATTGGTAATGTTATCACTCGTCATTATTGCTATACTTGCTACGTGTATGTATCAAGGGGTTGAACTCATAGAAAAAAAACTCATCCGTCACCATTAAAAGCTAAGTGACGATGAGTTTTACTGTTCTAACGTATGATTTTCATGCAAAAAGCGTTTATTTACTTCATCAAGACTTAGCTCAAGAACATCATCCTTCATAATAAAACTATACTGATGATTATGACGGACATTACCTGGAATTTGCTTAAGTAGTTTAGGGCCCTTCGTCTCGAAATAATTTTTTTTGGAAATAAGTTCGCTAACACTCGCAAAATAAACATTTTTAATGACAGTTTCACTTTTCCCAAGCACTTTGTACTGTCCAATATAATACAAATCTTCCACTACTCCACCAGTCTCTTCAAATACCTCACGCTTAGCTGCAGTCTCGGCATCCTCTCCCGGTTCTACTTTTCCACCTGGGAATTCAAGTCCCCGAGAAGGATGAATCGTGAGAAGCCAGCTGCCTTTATATCTGGCAACAACCCAAACATGCTTTGGGTCTCCGGAAAAAGGATGATTGGCAGTGGAAAAGTTTACTGTATTGTTATAATAATCTTGAAATGATATGTGATTGGTCAACATCTTTCCCCTCCAACAAAACCTTACTTATTCTTATGTTAAGTTTAGTCAACATATCGAATTTTGTCTAATAGACCGCTTTGTAATTTTATGTACCAGTTGAAGAACCACGCAGAAAGTTTTTGGTCTGTGGAAGCTGAAACGTGCCTGTGGAATGCGTCCACCAGTACAGCATATTCGAGCTCTTTCCGTTCGAACTGAGGCAACAATGTATAAGAAAACAACCTTAAGTAAATAAGATCCTGTCCAACTTGTCCTATTATATCTTTCCCCTCTTCACACCCATTAAAACACGCCATTCGAAATTGATTTAATAAGACTTCACTCTATTTCTTACTAGTATCTACTCCTCTAAGAGGCAAAAACAAAAGAGACCATTCCTGGCCTCTTTTAGAATTTTATACTTATTTTTCATCATTAGTTACTTTTCGAGCTTCCTTCTTCATATCATCAATAGGATCTGTAACGTCTTTTGTTAGTTCCCTTGTAGATTTCTTGAATTCTCTTAGTGTTTCTCCTGCAGCTCTTCCAATCTCAGGAAGCTTGCTTGGACCAAAAATAACGAGAGCGACAACCAAAATAAGTATTAAACCCGGCATGCCTATGTTTGCCATATAACTTCACCTCTTATTTTTCATTATACATTCTTCAGTGCTAAATTTCCATACAGAGTTTGTTCAAAAAGGTTTGTGCAATGGCTACACACGCCGCGTTGCTTAGAGGATTTTTAAAAAGGCAAAAAAACCTTCTTTTTGAACATCCTCATATAGAAAATATCCATTTATTTATCCCGCTCTATCTAAACTGAATCTCATAATTTTTTATTTCTAGTTCCTCAAGGCTTACTCTTTTGGCTTTTAACCCAGGAATAATCTTCAGGATTATTCATATTAAAAAACAACTTTTCAATTTCTTTTTCGGAATAACCAGCTTTAAGAAATTCTTCTTCAGTGACAAACCTTGAATTTATCTGATTAAACACGTCTCGTAAACGCAATTTATTCTCTTTCAAGCTTTGTTCAATAGTCGGTAAGACACGTCGATGATACAAAGCCATTAACGGTTGTGCTCTCCCATTAATTAAAGGAATGACAGCATCACACGCAGTTTGTTTCAAGCTATGAAGCAGTACCTCAACAATCTTCTCCTCAAAAAAAGGAAGATCGCAAGCGACAATTAAATTCCAGGAGTGCCTTGAGGCTGCTAATCCAGCCTCAAGTCCCGCAAGTGGTCCCCTGTCCTTTTCATTGTCTGTTACTATCTGAACATCCGGAAATTCATATGTTTCCTTGTCATTTGTCACAAGAATGACTTCATCAACGATGTTTAATAGTCGCTCCAATAGTCTCACTATCGTCTGTTCACCATTAACTGTCAGCAAAGCTTTATTCGTTCCCATTCTGCTTGACTTTCCACCAGCCAAAATTATTCCCGCAATTTCCATAAACATACCACCTTGCCATAACCATTATATGTCTTTGCCAAAACCTTCTTCTTGAGCGACAAAATCTAAATGTAGCGTTTCAAGATCGAGAAGGGCAGCAGATTTTACTTCTGTTTGATCTATCATTGTAATAAGTTTCAAGTAATTATTGCAAGTACGGCATACTTCGATTTTTGCTCGGTTATCTTCTAAAATACTTATATAAAAAAGGTTTCCTTTTCTGTCATCGCCACAGTGAACACAAGATACCTTATGTTGCTTCCATTGCGTTTCACAACGTGAGCAACATAAATACTTCTGTTCATTGCTAGCCAGCTTCGCTAAACGATGTGGTTCCCCACAACAAGGGCATGTGCCCATCACGTCAAATTCATTGATGAAGGACTGAGACAATACAGCAACCCCTTGCATAAATGGCCGTAGCGCATGTTCAGCTAAAAATTGAGGAAGCCATGGAGACAGTTGTTTTTTTTCAGCTAATCCTTGGAAATATTCCGTGTTAAAGGTGATTGCATGTTTAATCCACGAGTAAACATCTTCCTCTGTTAGATTCGTTGTTAAGCGGTTTAATTCCTCTTTCAACTCATTTTGATGAGAAATTAAAATAGTTTCGACTTTTTTTACTGCCATCAAATACAGACCAGCTGGAACTGGCGTATATTTAAGTTGTGATAGTACCGGCAGTCCTGCATTTAAATCTTCTCGTCTAATAGTGAAGTCCATGCTCAAAACTATCGAATTGCAAAGTTGTTTCTGATGAACGGATAACTGTTTTTGTAATTCCATGTATTCTTCAGATACAACATTCGGATTCATCAAACACCTCCTATAAGAGAAGCACTATTACGCAAAATCTGGAAATATTAAAATCTTCTCTCTCTTCTTATTATAATATCTAAAGGCCCTGAAAAAAGTAAATTTTACTTTATCAGAGCCTTTCTTTTTACATTATCACAATCATCCACAAATACAATCCGGTTAGCGTAATAAACAGTGTAGGGATAGTCAGGATAATTCCGACTTTAAAATAGTATCCCCAAGAAATCTTTACTCCTTTTAAAGCCAAAACATGAAGCCATAGCAATGTAGCTAACGAGCCAATTGGGGTAATTTTTGGACCTAGGTCTGATCCTATGATATTTGCATAAATAAAGGCATCTTTCATGGAACCCGTAATGGTGGCGTCTTGTATCGCTAGAGCGTTAATCATCACTGTAGGCATGTTATTCATGATTGAAGAAAGAATGGCCGCAATGAATCCCATCGAAATGGTTCCGATGAACATTCCTTGATCTGCCGCTCCTTCTAATACAACTGCTAATACATCTGTTAACCCGACGTTTCTAAGTCCATAAACAACGACATACATGCCAATCGAAAAGACAACAATCGCCCATGGTGCACCTTTCATAACGACTTTAGTATTTACAGCGGGGCTTTTTCTCGCCATAAGTAAAAAGAATATGGCTATCGTACCGGCAACTAACGATACTGGAAAAGTCGTTGGCTCTCCAGAGATCGGACCTGTTATAGTGATAAACTCACTAATAAAATATCCAGTTAGCAATAAACCTAATACGTACCATGATAACTTGAACATTTTAGGATCTTTAATAGCCTCTTTAGGTTCTCTTAGCATTGTCATGTCATAGTTCTTTGGAATGCTCTTACGAAAATAAAGATAAAGTACAAGAATACTTGCTCCTAATGCAAAAAAGTTCGGTACAATCATGTAGGACGCGTATTCCACAAATCCAATTTCAAAAAAATCAGCAGAAACGATATTCACTAGATTACTTACTATTAACGGAAGTGAGGTAGTATCTGCAATAAAACCACTTGCCATGATAAACGGTAATATCATCGCATCTTTGAATTTCAATGCTCTTACCATTGCTAAAACGATCGGTGTTAATATTAAAGCTGCTCCATCGTTTGCAAAAAAAGCAGCAACCACTGCTCCAAGAAGCGAAACGAGTATGAACATCTTTATGCCGTTACCTTTCGCAACTCGTGCCATGTGCAAGGCGGCCCATTCAAAAAATCCGATTTCATCGAGAATAAGGGAAATAATAATAATGGCGATAAATGTAAGCGTAGCGTTCCATACAATCCCCGTCACTTCCCCGACATCCTGAAAAGAAACAACCCCTGCTAAGAGGGCAAGAATCGCGCCTATTGACGCTGACCACCCTATGGAAAGCCCTTTAGGCTGCCATATAACCAGCACGAGGGTGAATATAAATATTGCAGAAGCAAGAATAATAGCTGTCATAATGTCCACGTCTCCCTTTATTAAGTTTATCCCTGTTCATTATATTAGCAATCCTTTATATAATCAACTGTTTATATACAAAAGTATTTTTGATTTTACTACTAGTACAAATTAAAGGGTCTCCTTGTATTTTTAATTAATTAACTAAAAAAATACTATAGTTGGATGAAAGGTAGTTCAAAATATATTCACATGAGAAATAACTCTGAATCATGGTCATAAAAGTAGTTTCTAATGATAACTACATAAGCCTTTATGCCTGTAAGTATGTATTTTCTTCTATAGTTGAGGTATACATATAATCATCATGGTATAATGAAATCACTTTATTTTTTCTTTTAAGAAGGGTTGATTGTTAACAGGCAATTATTCAAACTTATCGCCATCACTTCTTATGAAGCTTATTTTATAATAGAGATGATTAACAGAAATTATGAGGTGAATATATGCACAAGAATAAGGTTATTATTTTAGCAATTGGAACGGTGATCCTGATTGCTCTTTCCATTGCCATGTTTTATCTGGAAGGACAGGGTCCAAACAGTATTTCAGACACAGGACCAGAAGTGTCTCAATCAGGAAATGAGGAGAACCAAGAAACATCTGAACAAGAAAGCACTTCCTCAACTCCGGAGGGGAACATTAATCAGGGGGATGATACAGGACAGGTAACTGATAATACGATTGAAGGAGAAGGACAAGACACATTACGAAGGTATGCTAAAGAGTCAATAAGTGAATCTAATTTCACTTCAGAGTCAAGCAACCTTACGCAAGAATCCCTGCTAAATCAATCGAAACTCGCCCAAACCTATTACTTGAAACAGGAGGAAAGTACTATTGGATCTGAGAATATCGAAACAGAAGCAAAATTGATATCCCTCGAATTGATAGGTTGGAAAGAACATGCGGAAGAAAATTATTCTTTTACATATTCTTTTGATGACTTTATAGAGTTTTTAAATCAAGAAGAATATCTTGAAGAAGACAGCAATGAACCTAATGATATCCTTTTAGAAGAATTAAAAAAAACCGATGAAGATCTTTACCATCGACAATTGGAATTACAATACCTGAAACCTTTTATTTGGGATTCAATTGAATCAGAAATAGCTCCTGAAGGCAATACCGAAGACAACAATAATAAATATTTTAATGACATTGAGGAGCAAATCCTCGGCAAAATTTTTGAAGAAAATCCTCAATTAATTGAAGATGACAACTAAACTGAAAAACTCGAAAGAGCGAAGACGAGCTTATTCGATCCCCTTCGTTCAAGAGGAAGCAAAAAGGAATTCTCAAAAAAACTTGAGAATTCCTTTTCTTATTTAGGAATAAAGTTATTAAAGTTAATTTCAAACTCTACTTCATTACCAGGATTCATTTCTTGTTCAACACGAACAGTTGCAGAAGAAGCGAAATCTAAATCATCCGTATGAATAAAGATTGTCTCCATCATTCCGCTTTCTTGGATTTCTGTAGTAATGGGTTCGATTTCTTCATCTTTTTGCAGGAATGAAACGTGGTACTCCAATCCTTTATTTTCACTAAATCGAACATGAACAGGAAGATAACGATCTGAAATACGCTCCGTCATCTCCTCAGCTACCGGTTTTCTGCCATAATGATCATACACAGCTCGAGATTCCTTCATGACTGTAAGATATGGGGTCTCTATGTACGCAAACGCAACATCTGCATTATTTTCCTGTGATTGCGACGGTAATAAATAATTCTCTATAAGTTCCAAGCTATTCGTGCCTCTATCGATTGCCTCGTTAATCTCTTCCTTAGATAAGTGATAGAAGTAAACTTTATTCTCAAATGATTTTACTAGATCCCCGTTTACCTTATTATTCTGTAAATCAGAAATCACCCCTTCTGAATGTTCCAAAAGAAAAAACAATCCTCCTGTAAGACAAATAGACATTATCATCATACTGATTATCATCTTTTTAAACATGTGTATCCCTTCCCTTGTTACCTATTATACAAAAAAAGGGACACCCAGTGAAGAGTGACCCAATAAAGTGTGAAAATTACCTGGCAATGAATGCGCCCACAACATATTACGATTAAGATGCGGAGGCACACTCATTACGTCAAAAAGGCAACTCTTTCTTGGTATTACAAAATCAGAAATGACTTTTCAGTCTGACTATATGTGGAGGCAACCTTTTCACTAGCGAGCACAGCTACAGGGTCTGATCCTTTTAATATATCGGTCAGTTCAACAGAATCGAGTTGATCCGACATTAAGTAAACATAATCTATCTTTACACTTTGTGGTGTCATGTATTCTGAAAGTGCATGTTTTTCTTCTGATACGTTGAGCGTAATGATTCGGTACCCAAGTCGTTCCCATGGCTTCATCTCTTTAGTTGTATTGTTATCCGAAATAACTAGAATTACTTTTCGTCGTGGACCTTCGTCCGTATGTTCAATTGCTGAATTTTTTGCTTGCGTCAACATTTTCTGAGTATCGTCCTGGTCAAGTGCAGGCTGGTGTCCAGTTGCTTGAAATAGCGCTTGGTTCAAATCCTCATAGATATCTTCCAAATCCTCTAAACCAACGGATAGACGAACAAGATCCTCTGTCACTCCAGTTGTCTTTAGGTCTTCGCTTGAAAGTTGAAGGTGAGTTGTACTCGCTGGATGAATAATCAAGCTTTTAGCATCACCTACATTTGCAACGTGTGACCAAAGCTTCACATTACTAATGAGTTCTCTTCCAGCATTCAATCCGCCATCGATACCAAAATTAACAATCGCACCATATCCATCGTTTAAATACTTTTTTGCTTGTTGATGAGAAGTATGATCTTCCAACCCAGGATAACTGACCCATTTAACAGCAGGATGCTCTTGTAATTTCCGTGCTAAAGCTAACGCGTTTTCTTGATGTTTTTTTAATCTTAATGACAATGTTTCGAGACCTTGCATCAGCTGAAACGCATTGAAAGGGCTAAGGCATGCACCTATGTCACGCATGAGTTGCACACGTAACTTCATAATGAAAGCCATATCTCCTAGATCCCTTGCATATACAAGACCTCCATAGCTTTCATCAGGTTCATGGAACTCAGGAAACTTTTCCTTATTCCAATCAAATCTTCCGCCATCAATGACCACTCCACCAATGGTTGTGCCATGCCCTCCTATCCACTTTGTTGCAGAATGGATGACGATGTCTGCTCCATGCTGAAGAGGCTTACAAAGTGGCGGTGGCGCAAATGTATTATCTACAATTAAGGGAATATTAGCCTCATGGGCAACATCTGAAATCGCTCCAAAATCTAGTACATTAAGACTTGGATTTCCTACCGTTTCTGCAAAAACGGCTTTTGTATTTGTAGTAATTGCTCGTTTGACTTCTTCTGGATTAGTTGAATCTACAAAAGTTACATGTATCCCGTACTTTGGTAGCGTTACCTTAAATAAATGATAGGTTCCACCATATAAATTAGCCGCTGATACAATGTGGTCACCTGCACCGGCAATATTTAGTATCGTCATTGTAATTCCAGCCATACCAGATGAAGTTGCTAAAGCCCCAACTCCGTCCTCAAGTATTGCCATTCTTTTTTCGAATGCATCAACAGTAGGATTCATAATTCGACTATAAATATTCCCAGGCTCTTGCAAGGAAAATAATTTTTCAGCATGATCGGCATCATTAAAAACATAGGAAGTTGTCTGGTAAATAGGAAGAGCCCTCGCACCGGTAGTTGGGTCCGGAATTTGTCCCGCATGTAATAGCTTTGTACTAGTGCCTAACTGGTTAAACTTTTCAGTCATTGTTACCATCCTCTCTTAATAAGTATCACTCGTAATATTCAACAAAAAAACAGAAATTCCTTTTTTATTAGTAATAATGATTTACAGATGTCGTGCAATTCTGTACGCTATCTTTAAGACATTTGTTTCAATATAGGAGGACAACATGATTAAAGCTATATTTTTCGATTTGGATGATACATTATTATGGGATGAAAAAAGTGTTAAAAAGGCTTTTGAAGCAACGTGTGAATATGCTGTGAAAGACTTCGATGTAGATGCTTTGACTTTAGAGGAAGCTGTTCGAAAAGAAGCCCGAACACTTTATGCCGGTTTTGATACATATGAGTTCACAAAACTTATTGGCATTAATCCATTTGAAGGACTATGGGGAGAATTTACTGACGAAGGAAAAGATTTTGAAAAGATGGCTGAAATGGCACCTGATTATCAAAAAAATGCGTGGATAAACGGTCTTAAGGCAGTCGGGATTGATGATAAATCATTAGGAATAGATCTTGCTCACCGCTTTCCAAAAGAACGCAAAAAGTTTCCATTCCTGTTTGAGGATGCGATTGAAACATTAGAAAAATTAACAAAAGACTACAAGCTTCTAATGTTAACCAATGGTTCACCTCAATTACAGAACATAAAATTAGAGATTACCCCTGAACTCGTTCCTTATTTTGATCAGGTTATTATTTCCGGTGCTTTTGGAATAGGAAAACCAGATAAAAGTATTTTTGAGTATGCATTAAATGTAATGGATGTAAAACCCGAAGAAGTTCTGATGGTAGGCGATAATTTAATGACAGATATACTAGGTGCAAATCGAACGGGAATCCCCTCTGTTTGGTTGAATCGTTTCGAAAAAGAGGCTACTGACGTAAAGCCTGATTATGAAATAAAAACGTTACATGAAATATTTTCATTGTTGAAGGCTTAATATAAGAAAAACGGCAGAGCCGTCTTTTATTAAATACAGCGTGATCTTTAGCCACCATCATTTAAGTATCAAGGGTGGGTTTCCCTTGATACTTGTGGCGTAAAGATAGCTGCCAATTTTATAAATTCTTATCTCTTAAGAAAAAACGCGTAGCGTCTTTTGTTAAATACAGCGTCAGCTTCCGCCGCCCCGAGTAGCACCTACGAAGTCTATGTAGATGCTACTCGAAAGGAAGGGTGGGTTTCCCTTGATACTTGCGGCGTGAAGGTAGCTTCTAATTTTATAAATTCTATCTGTTTAAAAAGGATGTGGCACCGGTCAAATTGACCAGTGCCACATCCTTTTTTAAAACTTATACTGTTTTCTTTTTGAATACGCCTAAAAGCACTGCTGTTAATGCCGCTCCTGCTATAATAGCCAGAAGATACATTGGCCAATTGTTAACTAATAAAATAACGAAGAGCCCTCCGTGTGGTGCTTCTGTTGCTGCCCCAAATAACATGGCTAAACCACCAGCTAATGCTGAACCCGCTATGATAGAAGGAATAACACGGAATGGATCTGCTGCTGCGAATGGTATTGCCCCTTCTGTGATGAAAGAAGCACCTAACACATAGTTGGTTTTCCCTGCATCTCTTTCTTGGTCAGTAAATTTATTTTTAAAGAATGTCGTTGCTAAAGCAATTCCAATTGGTGGAACCATACCACCTGCCATGATTGCAGCATGTGGAGCTAGGTTTCCAGCGTCAATCATAGCAAGACCAAATGTAAATGCTGCTTTGTTAATTGGTCCACCCATATCGACTGCCATCATTCCACCTAATAAAATTCCAAGTAATACGATATTTCCTGTGCCTAAACCTGAAAGCCAATCGACTAAGCCATTTTGAATGGCAGCCAACGGTGTAACTGCATAGAACATAATAATTCCAGTAATTGTAATTCCGAATAATGGTAATAGTAAGATTGTTTTAATTCCTTCTAACGATTTTGGAATAAAAGAGAACAAACGTCTTAATCCGATGACGAGATAACCAGCTAGGAAACCTGCAATAATACCGCCTAAGAATCCTGCATCGCCATTTGCCGCCATTAAACCACCGACCATACCCGCTGCAAAACCTGGGCGATCAGCGATACTCCTAGCAATAAAACCTGCAAGAACAGGAATCATTAAGAAGAAAGCATTAGCTCCACCAATGTAAGAAAGCATTTCTCCAAAAGGAGTAATCGTACCTTCTACTGGATCTTCAAAGAAAAACGAAATAGCAATAAGGATACCGCCACCTACTACAAATGGTAACATATTGGAAACACCGTTCATTAAATGACGATAAAATGCTGAACGCTGCCCTCCTCCTCCACTTGAGGAGCTTTCGCCACCTTTACCTGTTCCTTTATAAACAGGTACATCTCCGCTTACGGCTTCATTTAACAACTCGGCAGGACGACGAATACCCGCTGTAACAGGAGCCTCAATTAGCCTTTTACCTGCAAATCTTTCTTTCTCCACATGTGTATCTGCTGCAATGATAACAGCTGTTGCACGTTTAATATCATCATCGGTCAAGCCGTTTCTTACACCGTCAGAACCGTTTGTTTCTACTTTAATATCAAAACCGAGCTCTTTCGCTTTCGCTTTCAAACCATCTGCGGCCATATACGTATGTGCAATCCCTGTTGGACAACCAGTAACACTAACGATATAAGGTCTTTCTCCACTTGTCGTTGCTGGAGCTGATTCTTCTTCATCTTCAGAATCTAATTTCTCTTTTTCTTTTAAGTCTACAGCATCTAAAATATCTTTTTCTGAACGCGCTTCCATCAAAAGTCTGCGGAAGTCTTCATCCATTAGTAATGTCGAGAGACGGGACAACGCTTGAAGGTGAACATCATTTGCTCCTGCACTTGCCGCTATCATGAAAAATAAGTGACTGTTCTCGCCATCAAGTGCATCATAATCAATCCCCGATTGAGATCTGCCAAATACAATTGCGGGCTCAATTACCTCTTTACTTTTAGCGTGAGGAATCGCAACACCCTCGCCAATTCCAGTTGAACTTTGGCCTTCCCGGTGATGTATTTCCTTTATAAACGCCTGCTTATCTCGAAGATTCCCGGCGCCATCAAGTTTATCAGCTAATTCCTCAATGACAGCATCTTTTGTTGTTGCTGTAAGATTAAGAATCATCGTTTCTTTTTTCAACAATTCCGTTATTTTCATTATATTCACCCTTCCTCTCTAGTACGAACACTTATTTCTAGCACAAGTTCCTCAATTTTATCTAACGTACAAAATCCTTCTGAGAATGCTGTAGCACTTCCCCCAGCAACACTGTATTTAAAAGCTTCTCTCAAAGACGAAGTTTGCAAATAATAATAGATAAAACTAGCAACCATAGAGTCACCTGCGCCTACAGAATTTCTTACTGTACCTTTAGGGACATTTGCTGTGTAGATAAAGTCCTTACCTACGAAAACAGCGCCTTCACCTGCCAAGGAAACGAGAACTGCTTGCACGCCTTCTTCCACAGCTCTTTTAGCTAATCTAATTGCATCGGTTACACTTGTAATTTTTTCTCCATACAAATCTTCCAATTCAGCTTGATTAGGTTTGATTAAAAAAGGTGATGCTTGAATCGCTTCTTTTAAAGGAGCTCCACTAGTATCTAGAAAAGTAACAACCTTTTTCTCTTGAACTCGTGCAATCATTCTTTTATAAATATCACTTGGTAATACTGATGGAACACTTCCGGAAAGGACAAGAATATCGCCCTCTTTTAAGGAATCTAATTTTTCTAAAAGTTTTGTTATATGCTTTTCTGTTATTTCCGGCGCTTGTCCGTTAATTTCAGTTTCCGCATCCATCTGAAGTTTTACATTTATTCTGGTTTGACCTGCAGTTTCTATAAAATCAGTAGTAACCTTTTCTTTTCTCAGTTCGTCCTGAATAAATTCTCCCGTAAATCCGCCAATAAATCCTAACGCCTTGGTTTCGGTATCAAATGTTTTAAGTACTCTAGATACGTTAATCCCTTTGCCGCCTGGCACGGTCCGTTGCGCTACTGCCCGATTCGTTTTACCAATCGACAGGTCGTTAAGTTCAACTAAATAATCCACAGAAGGATTAATCGTTACGGTGTAGATCATTGTTTACCACCTCCACTGTCGTTTCTTTTGCGAGTCGTTCTAAATATTCGGCATTCTCATCCGCAGAAGTAATGATTGAAGCTTGTTCTAACCTGGCGAACTTTGCAAAACTAACTTCACCAAATTTAGAGGGATCTGCTAGTACGAAAGCTTCGTTAGATTGTTCAATAGCAAGCTGTTTTATTTGAGCCTCTTCAGGATCAGGGGTAGAATACCCGAAATCCAAATCAATTCCATTTGTTCCGATAAAAGCCTTGTCAAAACGGAATTGCTGAATCGTTTCTACGGCACCTTTACCAACAAATGCATTAGTACCAGATTTAACATAACCGCCAATGACATATGTTTTAAAATTTCTTTTAATGGCTTCTTCAATAATGTTAAAACCATTTGTCACGATAACAATTTCTTTCGTCTCAATGTATGGAAGAATCGCTTGTGTTGATGTACCTGCATCGATATAGATAGAGTCACCACTTTTAATGAAATTAGCCGCCTTTTTCCCGATTTCACGTTTTTCTTCTGCAAAGTATTGAACTTTTTCGGTCATGGAAGGCTCTTCTACTTTTCGTTTTTTGAGTGAAGCTCCCCCATGAATACGCTTTAATTTTTGTTCGTTTTCAAGTATAGTCAAATCTCTTCGAATAGTAGATTCTGATGCACCTGTTGCTTCGACAAGGGCAGAGAGATTTGCTACTTTTTTTTCTTCTAAGAGCTGAAGGATTATCTCATATCGTTCAAATGTAAGCATTATTGATCACACCTTCTTATAAATTTTATAATACACGCATAAACAATCAAAATCAACCATAAATAATCAATATCAATAAAAAAGTTTTAAAAACGATCGAAATCATTCATGGTTTATCATTCGTTCGTTTCAAACAAATTAAAAGACACTGAAAAAAATCAACTTTTTCAGTGCCCTTGCTAATTATTAATGTATCTATTTTCTTCCAAATACACTCTATTCAATCCTTTTATCATTATACTATTTTTAGCTGAACCATTGCCCGTGAAAAGAGTCCATCTGGAGTGGCCTTCTAGTAACTCTATTCTAATGAACAAACAAAAATATAAGAAAATTCCCTTCCACTATGAGGATATTTTAGCCGATGTTTGATTGGACTGATCATACTTCTTTTTCCGATATATCCTAAACACAATATACAGTAAGATTATTGCTCCAAGAGTGGAATAGACGAACCATTGCATTTGTTGAAAGCGTTCAACCATTACCACAACATTACCAAGGGTTAGAACATAAGAACTGATAGTGGATAAAATCCGATAAAAGTTAACCCAGCAAACTTGAACTTACTCATCTTGCCAAGTCCCGCAATATACGTTATATAACCCATTCCTATAAACCGACCGACCGCAATCATCCAATCTCCATAGCGATCAATCCATTTCTGAGCAAACAAAAGCTTTTGCTGAGGAATCTTTCTCCGGACAAATTTATCATACCTGATACTTAAAAAGTAAGGAATAAAGCTAACTAATACATAAAACAAAGAAGTAAGTATGGAGAAAAAGAGGATTTCTCCCCACCCTGGGTCTAATAAATAACCATAAATAAGCACAAAGATAGCTGCTGGAAATGGGAATGACAATGCTTCTATTGCAATACCGATAAGAAGTCCAATCCATCCTAATTCTCGTAAAACATCCAGAATAAAATTTAACATTTTATAAACTCCTCATATTTGTTTTTAAGAGGATGTCCAAAAAGATAGTTTTTTTCCTTTATAAACATCCTCTAAGCAATGAGCGCAGCAGCTGTATTGTCTTAGGCCTTGTCTGAGTGGTATTCTTATAACAGGCGAGCTGCGTGTGTAGCATTGTGCATACCTTTTTGAGCAAACTCTTTAAGAGCTAAAATTTTAATATATCGTTTTTAATTCCCTTTTTTTTGAAAACTAATCCTTTTAAACTTAATTTATAACTAGTTATAAATGGAAAGGTCTAGAGCGTATGTCAGCTATATTAGCATTTGCTACACGCTCTAAACCTTTCCTTATTCTTTTAAAGTCAAACGAAGTAACCGGTCATCATTGGTTCTCGGTGTTCCTCTTCCATCTGTATTATTCGTTAAGAGGTATATCTCTTTCTCTTCGACTTTAACATCCCTTAATCTTCCCTCTCCTTCAAAAACAACCTTCATTTGATTCTCAGTTTGATCAAAGAAATAAAGACTTTCTCCTCGAAGCCCAGCTACTAGTAAGTTATCCTCCCAAAAAGCTATGCCAGATGGGGCCCATGTTTCTTCTCCCGAGTGAATCAAAGGAGTTTGCATTCCATCTTCAGAATTATCCCCCTTAATTACTGGCCATCCATAATTAGTCATGGGTTTAATAAGATTAATTTCATCTTTCGCAGTTGATCCATGTTCTGAACTGTATAGTTCCCCTTCATCGTTCCACGCCAATCCTTGTGGATTTCGATGACCAAAGCTATATACATAGGAATTATCAATTGGATTATCTTCAGGAATATCCCCATCGACAGTCATTCTTAAGATTTTCCCAGCTAAACTATCTTCATCTTGCGCAAGACTCGGTTCATCTGAATCTCCTGTTGTCACGTATAATAAATCATCAGGACCTACTGCAATCCTTCCACCATTATGAATGACTGATCCAGGGATACCATCTAATAAAATACCCGTCTCCACCCATTCATCATTCTCTTTTGTTATCGATATAACACGATTTTGTAAGGTCCCACTCTCTCCTTCAAATGTGTAATAAGCATAGCCTTCAGAAGAATCCTCAAAGTCTGCTGTTAGCACAAAACCAAGTAAACCCCCTTCTCCTTCACTAGTAATTTCTGATGAAGTTTGAAGTTCAAATTCTTCAATTAATCCATCTTTCCATTCTAAAATATGTCCTTCACGGTCTGTCATATAAATTGTTCCTTCGTGAATCTCCATTGCCCAAGGTACCTCTAGATCTTCAGCAAGTGTTTCCACCTCCCAATCATCTGTACTAGCTTCCCTTAGAGAACTCTTTATTTGATCTTCTTTTTCTGAATTAGTACCTTCATTATTTTCTCCATTCGTTTGCACATTGCTTGTTTCACTAGATGTTTCCTCATTAAGAGTAGGTGCCTTCACTTCATCATCGGGGTCTTCCGTGGTACACCCAGCCAAAACTAGTATTGATATACATGGCAGCAAAAATCTAAATACATCAATAACCTTCTCATCTTTTTTAAAATAGAACATCATAAGAACAACCGCCTCCCTTTGTACTTTCCAATACCCATATAAAGTAACCATTAAAACGAATGAAGAAAACATGGTCCGAATCTATACTTTCTGACCTAAAAAAAGACTGAAAAAGTTATCAACTTTTCCAGTCCCTATATTTAAAGTTAAGAATTTATAAGTTGACAACTATCTTTACGCCGCGCGTGTCAAGGGAAAACCAGGTATTGTATTGATCTCATTAATATAGACACGGTCACACTTACTCATAGTCCCCAAGTACAGAACAATTAATTTCTGTCATATTCGTAACCATTTTTTCCACAACGATCTTTAAAGCAAACTGCTGTACCAAAGAATTAAAACGATCATCGATGATCGTATTCCAATCGATGTTTTACAGGCTCAATTTTTTTAACAGGCTGGATCATTTGTTTTAACGACATACCCATTTCTAATCCAATTGCCAAAGCTGCTAAAATATTATAAACATTATGTTTTCCTAGTAGTCTTGTCCTGAACTGCTCCTCTTCCCCATTAACAAGTCGTACTGTAAATGAAGTACCTTTCGGACTGAAGGCAATATTGGTAGCACGAAGATCCACATCTTCCTCGTTCACTCCGTAATATACCCTTCGACAAGGGTTTTTTGCCTGATGAGACATGATGTTTTCATCATCTTTATTCAATATTGCCACACCATCTTTTTCAGGTAGTGTTTCTACTATCTCATGCTTTGTTTTCTTGATCGTATCTAATGTCTTAAATGTTTCTAAATGTTGCTCGCCAATTGCTGTCAGAATACCATACTTCTGATTGACAAGTTCACAAATTTCCTGAATATCGCCTTCTTGCTTCGCACCCATTTCAGCAATAAGAATATCATGGTACGGCTTCAATTGCTCATTAATAGTTCTCGTTACACCAAGCTTTGTATTATAGCTTTCAGGTGTCATCAGGACATTAAATTTATCTGAGAGGACTGCATGAACAAAGTGTTTAACACTTGTTTTTCCATAGCTTCCGGTAATTCCGATAACCTTTAAATCAGGAGAAGTATCCAACAATCGTTTCGCATCTTTTACGAAACCCTCGCTGATTTTTGCCTCAATTGGCCCATTAATTGTATTTGCCAGACGTACAACATAAAAAGGTAATACTGCGACTAGTGACAGGAAGATTATCGTTACTGCCAAGCTTGCCATCGTACTTAGTATAATTGCTGCCGCTGCCATGAGACCATATATGATATAAGTCGTGGAAAATAAACGCTGAACCCTCGGCGTTATAACAAGCTTCTTTTTCTGAGTCGGCTTTGTTTTCCAGAACACAACAAATGTCAGTACAAACACGACCGTTGCAGAGATAAAGGTGATGTTTATCGAATCAGATATGATTGCTAAGATTACTGGCAAAAGATAGCTGATTTCTAAAAGGTGAAAAACCTTATCTCGGTTACTCCCCATCCATTTTGCATATCTCTCGTTTCGATATGAATTTAGTTGAAGCATGTGCACACTTTGTTTTGACTTTGTTGTCACCGGTAATCCCCAAGCAACAAGCAGCAATATAAATAATACCATCGTTAATATCATATTTACGTACTCCTTCGGTCATCTTCAAGAAATTTATTCACAATCACATTAAATTGTTTCAGCTGATCTAAATAAGCATAATGCCCGGCATTTTTCAACACAACTAAGCTAGCGTTAGGGGTCAATTCTTCCATTCTCTTTCCATCTTCTACCGGTGTATCCTGATATGTTTTGGGGAGCGCTCCACTTATTCTTGAACAAGCAGTTCCTCTTTTATGAATGTAATGGCATCTTTTCTCGTTTCAATTCGTAACAAAAACTATTTTTTGTACATAAATATCCGCATACAATTTTAGCATATAATAATCGTACAAAGAAGGTAGCAGATGTGACCAATTTAATATAAAACAACAATCTTCTTGTTTTATATTAAATAAAGCGTTTTTTCTTATAGATTGTTGTTTTAGTTTGAAATGCTTGGCTTGAATCAGCTATAGACGGATCCATCGGCAACACCCTTCGCTTTATCGATCATTGCTATAGAAAACCGGAGTTTACGAAAGTAACAAAAAAGGAATATATTAGGACCTGTAATTAGTACTTGGTATTAATTAAAATAGCTAGTATAATATAAGAAATTAAACATTTTGTAAGAACTCACGCTGAATAGCCTTAAAACCTAATTAATAAACTCTTCATCTCATTATATACTGACTCTATTATAAGAAAGTAGGATATAGTAATGACTAAAAAGAAAATTGCTTGGGTAACCGACAGTACTGCATATATAACGAAGGATCTACTCGACCATCCTGACGTGTACGTTTTGCCATTGGCCATTATATTCGATGGAGAAGCATTTGATGATGGGATCGATTTATCAACTGATGAATTATATGAGCGTATTCGTACAAATAAGGAAATTCCAAAAACCTCTCAGCCTGCTGCCGGCAGATTTGCTGAATTATATGAAAAATTAAGCGAGGAATACGAATCTGCTGTCGCCATTCATATTTCAAGTAAATTAAGTGGAACTCTTGATAGTTCTGCTTCTGGCAGAGACATGGCTGGATTTGACGTACAAATAGTAGACTCTTTTTCGATGTCTTACGCGATTACAACTCTTATTTATAAGGGAATGAAACTAGCTGAAAAAGAACAGTCTGCAAAGGAAATAAGAGAAACACTTCAAGCAGAAGCAAAGCGATCTGAAAACTATATTCTACTAGGAAGTCTCGATCAATTTTATAAAGGTGGCCGTATGTCCGGGACTCAGTTCCTAATCGGCAACATTCTAAAAATCAAGCCGATCATTCGTATTACTAAAAACGGTGAATTTGAATTATTTCAAAAGGTTCGTTCTGAGAAAAAGGCAACGAACCGAATGCTAGAATTACTCCAACAAGCTTTAGAAAAAAATCGTATTGATCAAGTTCAGATTATGCACGGTAACGTTCTTCACCGGGCAAACGAAATAAAGGAAATGATCAATACTCAATTCCCCAAATTGGATACCTTTGTTGGAGAAATCAGCTCTTCCATCGCTGTTCATGCCGGGGAAGGAACGACTGTTTTAATTTGGTCTAACGAGGAGAAATAAAATAAAGTATGGGTTCTTAGTTTGAACAGGGCCGTACTCGAATTCGCTTTAGGTGTGACGATTTCCGTGGCCAACGCCTCAGCCATTACTTTTTCCGTGGGAGTCGCCCACCTTTTTTTCAGGTTTCTTTTCCAAAAAGACGAAAATTTTATGATAACAAAGCTATTATTTATAGCATGGACAGACTGATAAGTCTATTCATGCTTTTTTTGAATTTATCTGTTAAGCTAAGTTTTGATCTAGTAAACGAACTGTTGTAAGGAGGGAAGCGTATGAGTCCACGACTCGCATATTTAATGGTCATTCTCGGTGCAGCTCTTTGGGGGGTTACTGGATTATTTGTCCAAAACTTATATACATTTGAATTTACACCATGGGAAGTTGTCGGCATTCGCCTCATCTTCTCGGCAATAATTATCTTTTTCTTTTTATTTTTCACGAAACGTTCTCTTCTTTACATACAATTTCGCGATCTTCCATTCTTCGTTGGAACAGGAATCATAAGTATTGCATTTTTTAACTTTTTCTTTTTTACAGTTATGAATGAAGCAAATTTATCATTAGCTGTTGTGCTTTTATATACCGGACCAGTGTTTGTGACGCTGATTTCACGGTTTACTTTCGGCGAACCTTTTTCATTAAATAAAATATCTGCATTAATCGTCATGCTCGCAGGTTGCAGTTTAGCCGTTGGACTTTTCCCTTTCGGTCAATCCTCTGTAGGAATATCGACAATTCTATTTGGGATTGCCTCCGGTTTTTTCTATGCCCTTTACAGTATCTTTGGCAAGTACGTTAGTGGGAGATATAACACGTTGACCATTACTGCTTACTCGATGTTTTTTGGAGCTTTATTCTTACTTCCTACAAGTCAGTTATGGAATAAGACCCAGCTCTTTTCAGAACCGGCAGTAATCTTTAATGGTATTGGGTTAGCTATTTTTGCCACAGTCGGTGCTTATGCATTGTACACTTTTGGTCTCACTTATGTGGAATCAAGCCGTGCTGCGATTCTATCAACCGTTGAACCTGTAGTCGCCATTTTTATTGGCGTAGCTGTATTCCGGGATATTCTCAGTCTATGGCAAACATTAGGTGTTGTTCTTGTACTGGTTTCTGTGTTACTAACAGTAAAAACACGCAAGGGATCACATCCCCCACGTGTTACCTAACTTAAAACAAACAACCTTTGGCTCTGTCATTTCCTCCATAGAGAATTTCACACCTTCTCGACCTAATCCGGAACCTTTTACTCCACCAAAAGGCATCTCGTCGATCCGATAGTCACTGCTATCGTTGACCATGACACCGCCAACATGAAGTTTTTGAACCGTATAGAAGGCATCATCTAAATTTTTCGTGAATATCCCTGCTTGTAAGCCATACTCAACTTCATTCGCACGCTTTACAGCTTCTTGAATGTTTTGAATCGATTCAATGATGACAACTGGACCAAATATCTCTTCATAATAAACTTTAGAATCATGCGACACATTTGTTAGTACAGTTGGGTCATAAAAAGCACCATCTCTTGTGCCTCCAGTTTCAAGTGTAGCACCTTCCATCAATGCTTCTTGCACCCACTCCTCGACTCGAATTGCCTCTTTTTCCTGAATAAGCGGACCCATATCCGTCCATTCTGACATTTTATCTCCTACTTGAAGCTCTTTTGTCCTCTCAATAAATTTTTGCAGAAATGTATCATAAATAGCTTCTTCCACATAAATTCGTTGAACACCGATACAATTTTGCCCTACGGCTGAAAATGCTCCTGATACTGTTGAAGCAACTGCTTCAGTTAAACACGCATCATTTAAAATGATCACCGGGGAGTTTGATCCCAATTCCATACTTATTTTTTTCAAACCAGCTTGGTGAGCAATATGCTTGCCTGCTTCTAGTCCTCCCGTAAACGAAACCATTTTTACAGCCGGATGCGTCACCAACACTTCCCCTATTTCTCTGCCTGCTCCTGTAATTACCGAAAGAAATCCTTTTGGAATGCCTGCCTGATCAAATGCTTTTGCTAGCATAATCGCACTTAGTGGTGTCACAGATGCCGGTTTTAAAACAATTGGATTTCCTGAAGCAATTGCCGGACCTATTTTATGAGCGACTAAATTTAAAGGATCATTGAACGGCGTGATTGCTCCAATAACTCCAATCGGGAAGCGGTAGTAATACCCTACTCGATTTTCACTGCCTTCCTTTTGATCAAAATTGATGGTTTCCCCTTTTAATCTTCTTGCT
This sequence comes from Salipaludibacillus sp. CF4.18, assembly GCF_051262595.1. Classification (NCBI taxonomy): domain Bacteria; kingdom Bacillati; phylum Bacillota; class Bacilli; order Caryophanales; family Bacillaceae; genus Salipaludibacillus; species Salipaludibacillus sp. CF4.18. Next base: position 36,804 of record NZ_JBIMEV010000005.1, on the reverse strand, counting down.
TCCTCAGCGCTTATCCTTATCGTTTGAATTGCCCGTGAAACTTCTCCGCGAGATTCCGTTATTGTTTTACTCCCTTCAAGTGAAATCGTTTCTGCAAACAAGTCGTGGTGCTCCTGCAAGTAATTTGCTGCACTCGTTAATACTCTAATCCGTTCATGTACGGGCCAGGAAGCGAGATGTTGAAACGCTTCATCAGCCTGCTCTATTGCAGAGATCATGTCATCCTTACTCGCTAAAGGCACCTTCGCAATGACTTCGTTATTTTGCGGATTAACTACGTCAAATGTCGCTTTTCCGGCTTGCCACTTTCCTGCTATAAACATTTTTTCTGACATTATTTTTGTTTGCATTCTTATTACACCACCTTTTATTTATTAGGTATGTTAAAGCTTACTGATTTTACTAATATCAGCACTGATCGATAACATCGTCTATTTATTAAATATTCAGTAATTTCCTCTCTTTTTGATAATGAATAAGATCAATGAGTAATGAAAATCCTGTTTCTTTTAAACCAGCTCCTGCACCCGTTAATAAAATAGGACCAGACAAATCACATTCGTAAACAATCGCATTAAGAGCACCACTTACTGTCGCTAAAGGGTCATTCTCATCCAGCAATTCAAGTCCAACACTTGCATCGACTGTTCCGTTGTTCGACTTCAGTCTAGACACTAGTCGCCATCTTTTCTTCTGCTTGATCGCTTCAAGCAACATTTCCCGGGTAATACTTGTCATTCCCGAACAAACAACGTCTTCCGAGGTAAGCGGATAATCTAAGACAACATTCGCCAGGATCACTGTTTTATATCGAGCATCATAACCTTCTACGTCACTTGTCGGATCAGCTTCCGCATATCCTTTTGTTTGCGCTAGTTTTAATGCCTCCTCGTATTCAAGTCCTTTTTCCATTTCCGTCAACATAAAGTTAGTAGTTCCGTTTAAAATTCCTTTAATCTCAGAAATTTCATTACCGGCAAGAGTGGTAAATGGAAGGCGTAATGCAGGGGTACCACTCATCACAGTTCCTTCAAATCCCCAAAACCGTTGTTTATCTTTGGCTAAAGCAGCTAGTTCTTTGTATGCTAAGGCTACAGGACCTTTGTTTGTCGTCACCACGCTTTTTCCGTATTCAAAAGCTGTCCGACAATGATCAATTGCCGGCTGACCGGTGGTGACATTTGTAAATGCCACCTCCACAATCACATCAGCATTTGATTCCTTTATTGTCTTAAAACTATCCCATCCTTTAATTGTAGTAGGACTTTCCGGGTATTTCTCAACATGGTTCCAAGTTTCAACAGTATCCAGGAGCACTTGGGGATCGAGCCCATTTGGATCGTAGACAGAACCTTTCATGACATCAGACACAGCTACAATTCGAGTATCCAAATCATGCTCCGAAATAAGTGAGCCACGCCTTTCTATAAGAATTTTCACTAATGCCTGACCAACGCCTCCAAAACCGATAAACGCTAAATTTACTGTCATTTTAAATCCCCCTTCACTTCAATCGTTATACTTGAACATGAATGTGTTTAGGAAGAGCTTGAAAAGCCTGTTCTAAATCTGCAAGCAAATCCTCACTGTCTTCAATACCTGCTGAATATCGAATAAGTCCTTCAGCAATCCCAACTGCCGCTCTTTCTTCAGGCGTGCATTCAACATGACTTGTCGTGCGGGCCGGCCCAACAATTGTTTCCACCGAACCTAAATTTGCTGCTCGATTTGCGTAGGTCAGTTTAGGTAGCAGATGTCGAACAGTATCCACTCCGCCTTTCACTGCAAAACTAAGCATCCCGCCAAATCCGTTCATTTGTTTCTTTGCGATATCATGTCCCGGATGGTCTTCAAGTCCCGGATAAAAAACATCCTCTACAATATCAATCGTTTTTAAATAGGTTGCTACTTTCATAGCATTTTCATTTTGACGAGCGATTCGCAGTTGAAGTGTCTTCATTCCTCTTAATAAGAAATAAGCGGACATAGGATCGAGAGTGGCTCCATTAATTTCACGGAAATGATACACTTGTTCCACTAATTCCTTTGATCCACATAAAGAGCCGCCAAGAGCATCGGCATGCCCCCCCAGAAACTTTGTTGCACTGTGAATAACCAAGTCTGCTCCTAAAACTAAAGGATTTTGGTTAATTGGCGTAGCAAACGTATTATCAACAACGACGATTGCACCTACTGCTTTTCCTGCTTTCGCCATTCTTTCAATATCTGTTATTTTCACAGTTGGATTGGTTGGTGTCTCCAAATAAACAATATCGCAACCCTTAGCAATTTCCCTTTCCATTCCCTCGTGATCACCTGTATCGCATAGCGTTACGTCAACTTTTTGTCTTGGCAAAAATTCTGTAAATATTTTATTCGTTCCTCCATAAGAATCTTTGATCGAAACAATTCTATCACCTGGTGTCAGGAAAGTAGCAAGTGTGTTGCTAATCGCTGCCATTCCAGTTGAGAAGCTTGTTGCCGCTTCTGCACCTTCTAAAATTCGTATCTTTTCCTCGAAAGCCTGAACCGTTGGATTCGTGTTTCTTCCATAAATATGCCCTTCTTTTTTACCAAGCGCTACATCGTACCATTCATCCATGTCATCATAACCAAACGATACACTATGGACGACCGGTACTTGTGTCGCTCCAAAAGCCAGATAATCCTTTTCCCCTGCCCAAATTGATTTTGTTCCATTTTTAATGTTTTTCATCTTAAATATCCCCCTTTTTTATTAGCTGATTTCCTCACCTTGCTGTTGGCTGATCATAAAAGGATGCTGGATGACCAACTCCCTTGGAAAAGTCGTAAACGTTTCACAGCCTTCATCCGTTACTCTGAACGTTTCACTCATTTCTACTCCACATCGATCAAACCATAACGCTGGTATTAAGTGAAAGGTCATATTTGGCTGTAAAACGGTTCGATCCCCTTTTCGAATACTCGCCGTATGCTCGCCCCAGTCTGGTGGATATCCTAATCCGACCGAGTAACCAAGTCTCGCTTCTTTTTTTATACCGTACTTGCCAATACTATTTCGCCATACTTCTTCTAATTCCCCACAAGTCACACCAGGCTTTGCTTTTGTCAAAACTTCATGGATTCCTTCCTGCACAATCGGAATGATTCCGTCTAACTGGGAAGATGGTTTCCCTATATTGATCGTTCGTGCTAAAGGTACATGATAACGTTTGTAACAGCCTGCTAATTCTACGATCACTGAATCCCCTTCTTCAAACTTCCTATCTGTCCAAGTGAGATGTGGAATGCCCGTATTTTTACCGGATGGCAGCAAAGGAACAATTGACGGATAATCGCCGCCGAAAGCATCGGTACCAGAGATCATATTGTAGTAGATTATGGCTGCGGCATCACACTCTCTCACACCAGCGCGGATTCTTTCTACCCCTTTATACATTGCTTGATCAGCAATAATCGCTGCTCGTTTCATATATTCTATTTCTTGATTAGATTTAATAATACGCACTTCATTTACGAGAAGATCTCCATCAACAAAAGTTGCGTTTGTAAGCGATGCTTTTAATTTAAGAAAAGCTTTTGCCGAAAAATAATAACTATCCATCTCTACACCAATTCGACGATTCCCATGTCCTATTTGCTCTATAATTTCTCCGAAAAACTCCATCGGATGATGTGTATCGGATTGAACATAATAATCAGGATAAGCAATAATATTCTGATCATATATCCAGGTTGTCGCTTTGGCACCATTAGCATCCTGAAATCTTCCTAGCCAAATAGGCTGAGGCTCATCAATAATAATCACTACCATTTGATGAACATAAAACGACCATGCATCATACCCTGTTAAATAATTCATATTAGCCGGATCGGTTACGAGCAGTACATCAATACCCCGACTCTCCATTTTCACCTTTGTTTCATTCATACGTTTTTGATATTCTAAAATATCAAAAGGTAGCATTCCATTCACCTCTCTTTTTTAAGTCTGAATATTAGGACTTTTCTTTTTCTTACTCTCAGTCTATTCCAATTCACTTCATTATGTAATGTACAATGTGTATGAAGTTTTATCATCGCCTTTTATACAACTTTAGGAGAGATTTCCTGCCATTTTGTTCCTTAGTTTGTCGTCGTCTCGTTGTTTTACTGATTTTGCGGTCATTTGAGGGGGTGACACGTTGATTTCAAACACCCGATATATTATTTCCCGATTACGCACTCATTTCAGCTCCTTTCCCACTCATTTGAGAGGTCGACGCGTTCATTTCAACGCTCCATCCACTCATTCATTAGAAAACCTACTTTCCTGCATTAAAAAAGGCAACCAAAAGGCTGCCGGTAACTATCTTTATTCAATTTTTCGAAACATCCATAAACGAATACTTAATTCCAAAAGGAAAACATCATCAGAATTGACCAACGATAATTGCGTTAAAGACTCAATATTTCTTAAACGATAAAGAAGAGATTGTCGGTGCAAGTTAAGCGCTCTAGCTGTTTGACTTACATTCCCTTTATACTTGTTGTAAGCCATAAACGTTTGAATCAAATCAGTCTTTCTTTTTTTATCGTACTCAATTAACGGCTTTATTGTATCCTGAACAATTTGCTCCACCGTGCTATCGCTTGAAACAGTTATTAATAGTCGATTAATTCTTGTATCTTTAAAAAAGATACGTTCTCCGCACCCAAATTGCTGTTGCCCAATCTCTAAGGCCGTTTTAGCTTCATAGTAACTTTCATAAAAACCACTGTTATTATTTTTCCGCGCGGCAATCCCCCAAGACATCTCTACTTCTGTCAGCAATTCATTTAAACGGCGATCAATCGTATCCAAAAACTGATTCGCAGTTTCCGTATGCAAATGGTGATCTGTTTCTAAATAGATAATGACCTCATTTTCATCAAACGTAGCCATGGTTTTTCTATCGAGTAAATTTGCAGCATTTGTGACTTCCTTCTGAATGTAATAGTTAATACTTTGTAAAGACGAAGTAGTTGGACTATCCTTCTTTAATTTTGGGAAGTCCGCATATTCCTCTTTCCAACTAATCTCACCCACTATACACAAATAGGTTAAATCTAAATCATAGCCTAAAAGCTGTGCTTTTGACTTTAGATCTTGTTCGTTGGGCTTTTTATCCTTGGACAACTGTAGCAAAAAATTATCCTTTAATCGGATTTCAGTCATTTCTATTGCATTCTCTTTTAAAAAATAAAGGGCACATGCTGTCAATGAATGCTCCAAAACGTTCATAACAAACCAAGTCAAATCCTCTTTTTTCTCTAAACGAAACCAAAGGTATCCTTGTTTTCGGTGATTTGTGGCAATTAAAAGTTGGTACCATCTTTGTTCTCCAACTTTATACTCCTCCATATGTGGATAAAGGGGGTGATCTACGTATGTTCCTTCAAACATACTTGGGTCTTGAGTGGGAATCATTTCTTCGTGGGTGAAAATAGAGATAATATCTTTCTCAACATGCTTAGAGGTTCTAATCTTTTTAACGTAGTCATTAATAATAATCGGCAATTTAATATGTTTATAAATACCGTCTGCAATCTCTTCCAATCCTTTGCTTTGCAACACATCGTTAATAAGTTCTTGTCTCACTTCCTCCGATTGCTGTCGTTCTGTTTTTTTATCTTTATTTATTTCTTCCAAGACCATTTGCATGATATCACCAAAGCGAATATCCCAAGGAATATCGATAATTGGAAATTGATGTTTTTTTGCCAAAGTAATTAACTGATCAGGGAAATCGAAAACATATCTTCCTGTTGCAATGCCTAACATAGAGGCACCTGATTGAATAACGTCTTTCACAAATTGTTCCAATAACTTTGGATCCCCATGACATCCTATTCCAGTAGTAAGAACAAATTCATTTTCTCGAACAAAATTTTCTACTGGCATTTCGATCACGGAGATCCACTCGACCGATTTTTGATCTATATACTCTTCTCCTACTTTTATGACAGAATCATTTAATATCGAGAGTGCAACAACTTTTTTTGCCGCTAAACCCATCCCATCACCTCATCCTGTTAAACTAATACTTTTTTATTATAAATTGTTGATTAAGTAGAATAGGTTGGTACTACTCGGATTTTGCTAATGGTTAAAACTAAACTTTCCTTACATTCGTCGCCTTTCACTTCTTCAAAAGTTTTTCAAGAAAATTAATTAAATTTTCTGTTAGGTTTATTTTCTCACGAATGTATACTTTTGACAATCTTATTGTTTATGCTAATTGCAGTTGGATGTTGTCCGCTTATTGAGGGAATTTATCGTGAAAAAAATAATCCCACCAGCAATGATGCCGGTGAGATTATTTAGTAGAATTTACGTTTCTATTATGATTAAACTTCCAATTAACTTTTAACTGCACCATCAGTAATACTTTTAATAAACAAACGATTAAATAAAAGGAATACGATAATTAAAGGCACGGTTGCCCAGAATGTTCCGGATAAAATCATCCCGTAATCTCTTACCCGGTCATCCATTAACGATCGTAGAGCTACTTGAATTGTATGCATCGATTGGTCCTGCAATACAACTAAAGGCCACATGTAGTCTCCCCATATTGTCATAAAAACGATGACACCAAGTGTTGCAAAAGCAGGTAAAACCATTGGTATAACAATGTTCCAATAGATTCTAAAGTTAGAACAACCATCTATCCTTGCCGCTTCAATGATCATCTCATCATGAACCCTACTTGCAATATATTGCCTCATCCAAAATATTCCGAATGCATTCATAAGTCCTGGTATGATTACTGCCTTTAATTGGCTTAACCACCCTAACTCTGTGATAATAAAATACTGAGGAATCAACCCTAACTGAGGCGGAATCATCATTATCCCTAAAATAAACAAAAATAGAATCTTCCTGCCTGGAAACTCTAATTTAGCAAAAGCAAATCCAGCAAGTGAACAGAGAATGATAACTCCTAACGTTACATGCTACAATTAGCGAATTTAGCATTGCTCCAAAAAAGGAATACTATCTAGCACTTTTTCAAAGTTTTCTTTAAAAAAAGGACCAGGAATGACAACCGGTGGAGTTTTATTGATCATGCTACGCAAATGGTGGAAACTTTTTATCAAAGTCTAGCTATTGGTATATACAATATTACTTCCGTTTTAAATCCTGAAAAAATACTTATCGGCGGGGGTATCACGGATCGTCCAACATTCATCAAAGAACTTGAACAGCATTTACATTATATTGATCAAGTTTTTAATACTCGAATAGACACATGTCACTTTAAAAACGATGCTGGACTTGTCGGAGCACTAGCTCAACATTTATCTAAATATCAAGGTGTCGTCACTAAATAACGTTTACACCACAAATAGACTCTATCCTCTTTACTAATTTGTTGACGCTATGGTGTCGTAAGCTGTGATTATCGAAATCCATCTTATCATACAAAGGAGTTTTCACTATGAGTAACGAAAAGGGCTTAAAGTTGCAACAATTGGCGGAGGTTCCAGTTTCCATGCGAGGTTTAGTACAACAAATTAAGTCTTTTGAACGCACCGCTTCAGAAGCAGCAGTAAGCGGTGATTATAAAAAAGCATTATTAGCAATGGCGATTAATCCATTAGTTCTGATACAGTCGCAAAAAAAATTCTGGATGAAATGCTTGAAGCACACAAAGAACATTTACCTCAATTTTTCAAAGAAAGCACGCAGGCGCTTCTCTCTAAGAACTAAACATATAAGAAAAACGCGCAGCGTATTTTCAAAAAGCAACCACTTGTGGTTGCTTTTTGTTTCACCGTTTATTTTTCAGTAACGCTTTCATCTATATATGCATTAGATTCTCTTAACACATCTAATGCTTCTTCAAAATCTTCATCTGTAACTTCGAAATCTAATAGATGAGAAAAGGCATCACTTTTTTCTCTGTCCGATTTCCCGACATCCTTTAGGTTTGTTAGTCTAGCGAGCATCCCAGGTGGTCCTGCAGCAGTACCCATACCGCTTCCACCTACTCCTAAATTCGTAATCGGCAATAACATGACTCCTTTTGAACCCTCAGGAATTTTATCAATAAGAACATTGGAAACGTTTACTTTTTGAAGATTAGCGGAAGCTGCTTCTGCATCATTCTCTGTCTTAAAATAAGCTTGAATTTTATGACTCATTGTAAACACCCTTTCATTGGTTATTTACTTATTGTCTTCCCTTACATACGAGAATATAAACAACATAAGGGAAGAATTAAGCTATCTTTGAATAGCAGGAACATACTTAGATTGAATCGCTTCTACCTTTGCATCCTCTATATGTTGCTTTTTTTCAATCCGTTCAAATGCTTTCATTGCAAATTTTGTAATAAGTAATGCAAATAAACTACTTGCAAAGCCATAGGAAGTTATTCCAAGATGCAATGAAGGTTAAACTACGCTATTTAATGAAAATATATCGATCCTCCTTTAATAATTCATTAACCTGCATTTGCATGGTTTCGCATGTAAATATATGTCTAAAAAATGAAAACGTTAACCCGTTTAATTACATTATCATTAACAAATTTTTTTCCAATTAACTAAATTGTAAATAACAGGGTTTTATGTCTGTTAAGCGCTTAAAACCTTGCTATACATATGTATTTTGGGATTTGGAAAACATTATTGTTGGAAGATAACCCTTGATTCCTAGTCAGTAAATCATCACTGGTTAACATATATATATTAACTATATAGTCTGTGGGATATACGTGAGACGGGGGAGAATTTGAGTATTTTATGTCCATGATTGAAAAAAACAAAAAGAAGACTACTAAAACATTCGTCTTCTTTTTGGTTATCTATTTTACCATTGTGCATCCAATGGTTTAGGACATTTTTTATCTTTTAACATAGCCCGATGATACACAATACTGCCTGAATGCTGGCATGTCGTTCCATATTGTAAAGAAGGACATTCCATGCAGATTCCAAGCCTTTTTTGATACGTTTCTTCTGATACAGACTCTTCGTCCGACACATCTATTTCTATGTCTGCTGTGACATCTCTATCACAGCTTTTACACACTCGTGTGGCGTTATTTGCAATTAGCATCGGTCCACCTCTTAATTACTTAGCGTAATAACAGAAACTGACATCGGCGGTAATGTGACAGAAAGACCACCCTCTGAAACATTTATATTTTTAAGTTCTTTTGGAGAAACATTTTCAGGCTGATCAAACGTGTTATGAGAATTTGTTTTATCTGCCGTTAGAACTCGTCCCGTTACCTTAGGTTCTCCTTCTGTTAAACCTCGAAGCTGTAATGACAGCGGAGCATCGTTCTTAGTATCAATATTACACAAGCTAATATTGACTTCTCCGTTGGCTGCTTTGGAAACAGAAACACTTACTTGTGGAAGTTCTTTCTCATCCATTTTATAAGACTGAACATCTGCTGATACAGACAGGAATTGTGCATCTTGGTGAACTTTGAACATTTCAAAGACATGATAAGTCGGGGTTAATATCATTTTCTCCCCTTCTGTTAACAGCACTGACTGCAAAACGTTAATAGTTTGAGCAATATTTGTCATGTGAACTCTATCACTATGTTCATGAAAAATGTGGAAATGTAAACCTGCTACTAAAGCATCGCGAATCGTATTTTGCTGATAAAGGAAACCTGGGTTCGTACCTGGCTCTACATCAAACCAAGTTCCCCACTCATCGATAATCATCCCGATACGTTTATCTGGATCATACTTGTCCATGATAGTAGAATGCTTCGTAATCAATTCATCCATATGTAACGCTTTTTGCATGGTGATGAACCATTCGCTTTCACTTGGATCAGTAGCAGAACCTTTTCCTTCCCAGAAGTCCCCTGGAATAGTATAGTAATGCAAACTAAGACCATCCATTAAAGGAGCAGATTCCCGCATAAGGACCTCTGTCCAATTGTAATCATCAACGTTCGCGCCACCTGCAATTTTATAAAGCTTATTATCACCGTAATTTCTGACATACGTTTGGAATTGACGATAAAGATCAGAGTAATATTGTGGGCGCATGTTTCCACCACATCCCCAATTCTCATTACCTACTCCAAAATATTTCACTTTCCATGGCTCTTCTCTTCCGTTTTCTTTACGCAAGTTGGACATCGGTGATTCACCTTCGAATGTCAAATACTCGATCCACTCTTGCATCTCCAGAACTGTACCACTCCCAACATTACCATTAATATAAGGCTCCGCACCAAGCATGTCACAGAGCATCATAAATTCATGCGTTCCAAAGTGATTGTTTTCAACAACACCGCCCCAATGAGTGTTAACCATTCTTTTACGACCTTCACGTGGACCAATGCCATCCTTCCAATGATATTCATCGGCAAAACAACCACCAGGCCAGCGAAGAAGGGGAATATTAATATTTTTCAATGCTTCTACAACATCATTGCGAATGCCGTTTGTGTTAGGTATCGGTGAATCCTCCCCTACCCAAAACCCTTCATAAATACATCTTCCTAAATGTTCGGCAAAATGCCCGTAAATATTTTTATTAATGGTACTTTTTTCGATATCTGTATTAATAATAATTTGTTTTGTCATCTTTTCGTCCTCCTAAATTTTTTCTGTCACTTTCGTATTATAGTAATATAGCATCGTACACCGATCGCGGATCAAATGAGCTTCCTTTACACTTCTTCTAATTAGATCATCACTAATACCTAAAGCCGTTGCATTTCCGGGACCTCCAAGCTTTTCAAGCATCTGTTCCATTTCAACCTTACTTGGAATCTCATGAACTAACTTTTCCATTTCTTTTAGTTCATTCTCTGAAATTTTAGATTTTTCTAGCAAAGATTTCACTAGTTCCGGAAACACTTTGGACTTATAGAAATCAGCAATAATACTAGTTGATACTCCTACCTTGGCTCCATGCAAAAGTTGCGGTCGCCCCTGTTGAATGTATTCCATTTCCCAAAAATGAGACAAGTGATGTTCTGCCCCTGACGCTGGGTGTGAATGTCCGAACAATGACATCGCTAATCCGGATTGAATAAGTGCCTCAATTAAATGCTTAATGCCTTTATCTTCTCGTTCTGTTATAGCATCAAAGTTACTAATACAAGTATTCAACGCTGCTCGGGTCATTTTATCAGCTGCATCGCAATATGGTTCATTGTTTACTAGATGACCAAATCGCCAATCTGTTAATGAGGTGTATTTTCCCAATATATCGCCAAACCCAGCAGCTATCATTTCTTTAGGAGCATTCGCCAAAATATTTAAATCAGCAAAAACAGCAAGCGGTGCATGCGTTTGAAAAGTTAGTTTTTTCTTATTAACGACAATCGGAGCTCCCATGGAATTAAATCCATCCACCGATGGGGCTGTTGGAACTGAGATAAACGCTTTCATCATTTTAAAACTCACAAAACGAGTAATATCATGCAATGTTCCCGAACCGACAGCAATTAGTACATCGGTATCCTGTGGTACATCAAGTAATACTTGTACAATAGAACGCTCGTCAGCAATGACATCGCCTTGCCCATTCTCACCTACCACCGATATGGTCACATCGATATTTTCATCTGTCAAAAGATTAACTAGTTTTTTACCAGCTTTGTCATTCGTATTTTGATCAACGACTAAAACGGCCTTTAGAAACCTTTTCACTTTTAAAAATTCGGAGACTTTGCCTATAGCGTTGTTTTCTACAATGATCTTTTCAACGGGTAGAGGATAATGTGTATTCCCACACTGACACGTGTTTGCTAAATGGTTATACGATTCCTTCCATCCATGCATCTACTTCATCTCCATCATCTCAATTGATTTCGTTGAATTTCTAAGCACTAATTCAGGTGTATAAATAATTGAGGATTCCGCTTCCTTTATTAGTGAACTATTCTCTTGTTTACATTGAATTAGTTGGATAATCTTTTTCCCGGCAGCAACACCCATATCTACTTTTGGATGTGTAATTGTCGTTAATTTCACTTCTGATGCTACAGATAAAAAAGAATCATCATACCCTACTATTGAAATATCATTTGGAGTTGTCAGTTCCATTTCACGAACAATGTCAAGAAATTTAAGGGCTAATTCATCGTTATAACAAACAATCCCAGTGGGGCTGAGTTCTTTACCTTGAAGCAATTTTTTCAATTTCTGGTGAGGCTCTTCATGTTTTGTTTCTGTGGTATACGTAATGATGTTATGAGGAGAGATAGGTAGATTAGCCTTTCGATGCGCTTTAATAAACCCTTTCATCCTCTTGGTCCCCTGAATGTCATCATTCTTAAAAATACCAACAATATGTTTATGCCCTAAGTCAATGAGATGCTCTGTTTGTTTCATACCGCCTAAAATATCGTCTATCATGATATGAACAGGTTCCAACTCTTCATAATAAGCGTTTATCATTACATAAGGAATACCCACACGCTCTATATTTAAGTAATAATTAATATTCGGGTTAGGAAGCGCACTTTTCGTAGGCTCTACGATCAATCCATCATAATTCTGAGACAAGATTGATTCCAGGCATCTTTTTTCTTGTTCGGGATTGTTATTGGTGCTGAAGACAGTCATATGATAGCCTTTTTCACTAAGGAAACCTTCAATACCACGGATAATCGACGGGAAAATATAGTCCGAGAAATATGTAGTAATAACGGCGATATTTTTTCCTGACTCCTGACTACGATCCACATGCAATGATCTGTCCGCACAAAAAGTTCCTGCTCCTTGTTTCCGATAAAGTAGACCTTCATTGACTAAATCATCAATTGCTTTCCTGATGGTGTGACGGCTTACATGATATTCTTTCATTAATTCATTTTCAGAACCTATTTTTTGATGAGCAATGATAAAGCCCTCTAAAAGTTTTGATCGAATATTGTTTTTAACATAGTTATATTTTGTTCCCATTCTCCACCTCACACACTGATGCATTTCATACCATAAGATTTAAGTACATCAACTATTTTATTCAATCTATTTAGCTGTTTTCTAAAATATGTTGCTTACTAAAGGGTATGAAATCTTTTGAATTTGTTTAGGGCAGACTCTCTCTGTGGTCAACGCTTCAAACTCCTCAGGAAAATAACACTGTGGAGTTTGAAGCTTTCATGTCCCACTGGAGTGACCCCTTTCCCGCAAAAAACAACAAGGTTAGGAAAACAGCTATTTTTCTTTTTAGAGGGTCTAAGTTAGTACTCGTCTATGAAAGTCGGTGATACACTTCATTCCATTTCAATTCATTTTGGAAGTTCATTACATTCGTGCTTTCATTAATAAACACAACTTCAACATCTGTTAATGTTGCCCAATCGTTCAGTTGCTCAGGAGTAACGTTAAAACTAAACACTGTGTGATGTGCTCCACCTGCATGAATCCAAGCTTCTGTCGCTTCACTTAAAGATGGCTTGGCTTTCCATAATACTTTAGCTACTGGTAATTTTGGCGTTTCTTTCGGTGCTGTCACAGCTTCAACTTCATTGACTACGAGACGGAAACGATGGCCAATATCAATTAAAGAAGCATTCAACGCACGTCCACTTGCTCCATCAAACACTAATCTTGCAGGATCTTCTTTTCCACCAATAGAAAGAGGATGTACTAAGATTTTAGGTTTGTTAGCAGCAATTGTTGGACACACTTCAAGCATATGAGATCCTACAACAAGCTCATTTCCTTCTTCTAAATGATACGTGTAATCTTCCATGAACGAAGTACCTTTACCATCAGAAATAATCTTCATCATACGCATTAATGCCGCAGTTTTCCAATCGCCTTCACCGCCAAAACCATATCCTTCAGCCATTAATCGTTGAACCGCTAGACCTGGTAGCTGTTTCATACCGTGTAAATCTTCGAAGTTAGTTGTAAAAGCAGAGAAGCCACCTTCTTCTAGAAATGCTTTCATACCTAATTCAATTCTCGCCTGTTCAAGGACGGATGCTTTTACCTCATCGGATTGCTTTATCGCATCATCCAAGACATATAGCTCTTGATACTCTTCAAACAAAGCATTTACTTCTTCATCCGAGATTTTATTCATACGCTCTACAAGATCGCCTATACCAAAAGCAGTAATAGACCAGCCAAACTTGATCTGTGCTTCTACTTTGTCTCCCTCTGTTACAGCAACTTCACGCATATTGTCCCCAAAACGAGCAACTTTAAGATTATGTCCGTCTGTGACAGCAACCGCAGTTCGCATCCACCCTGCAATTCGCTCTCTCACATCGTTGTTTTCCCAGTGACCGACGACTACTTTTCTCGCAATATTCATTCTCGCTCCAATAAATCCATACTCTCTGTCACCATGTGCCGATTGATTTAAATTCATAAAGTCCATATCAATATCTTCCCATGGGATTTCTCTGTTAAATTGCGTATGAAGATGCAATAAAGGTTTATTCAATTGCTTCAATCCTGCGATCCACATTTTTGCAGGTGAAAAAGTATGCATCCATGTGATAATTCCCGCACACTCTTCATCACTATTTGCATCAATTGCCATTTGGCGAATCGCCTGTGGATTGGTTAAAACCGGTTTGATAACAATTTCAGAAGGGAAATTCGCTTCCTTATTTAATTTATCAACAATTTCCTGTGAATGGCTTTCTACCTCATCAATTGCTTCTTTTCCATATAAGTGCTGACTCCCTGTAATAAACCAAAATGTATACTTTTTTGTCTTTAACATTGTTATTCCTCCCTGGAATTAGATATATTTTTTTGTCCGTTTGTTTTGTCTTCCTCTTCCCATTTTTTGCGCTTTTGTTATTTTTGACCGTAGTAAGCATCCTTACCATGTTTTCTATTAAAATGACGATCTAACAAAGTTTGATCCATAGGAGGAGTGTCCGCTTTTATGGATCGGGTTTTTGCTGCCATCTTAGCAACTTCCTCCATAACTACTGCATTATGAACAGCATTCATCGGATCAGTTCCCCAAACAAAAGGAGCATGTGAGTTTACGAGAACTCCTGGTGTATGCAAAGGATTCATGTTTTCAAAAGCTTCAATAATTACATTACCGGTTTCCAATTCATAATCGCCATTAATCTCTTTTTCTGTCATCGGTCGCGTGCAAGGAATTTCACCCTGGAAATAGTCCGCATGAGTCGTTCCATAAGCGGGAATGCCTTGTCCGGTTTGTGCCCATGAAGTCGCCCAAGCTGAGTGTGTATGAACAATTCCACCAATATTTTCAAACGCTTTATATAATGCTAGATGAGTAGGTGTGTCCGATGACGGTTTAAGTTCTCCATCAACCACATTCCCATCCAAGTCTACAACGACCATGTCCTTACTCTTCATCTCAAAATACTCGACACCACTTGGTTTAATTACAACCAAACCATTTTCTCTGTCAATACCGCTTACATTTCCCCACGTAAACGTTACCAATTGGTATTTCGGAAGTGCTAAATTCGCTTTAAATACAGTTTCTTTTAACTGCTGTAGCATGATGCTTCATTCCCTTCCTTGAAATTAAATAATAATATAATTTTCATTATAAACTTGTACGGATGATTTTTCATCCTTTTTATAAAAATAAATGAAAACCCTTTCTAATTTATTTACTTTTCATTAAACTGCAAGTAATACCATTGATCAATTAAGACTTTCATTTTATACTTATTTTCATAGCTTAATTATTCCGCTTTATAGCATGAATTGTTCAAATCACTCTGTTTTTTAGAGAAAATCGCTACATTGAGAATGAAAATTAACCTTTAAAAATCCCTCCTCAGTAAATAACTTATACGTATAAGGTTTATTTTATATGAAATTGATAACAATTGGAAGTACTTAGTCATAATTT
This sequence comes from Salipaludibacillus sp. CF4.18, assembly GCF_051262595.1. Lineage (NCBI taxonomy): Bacteria > Bacillati > Bacillota > Bacilli > Caryophanales > Bacillaceae > Salipaludibacillus > Salipaludibacillus sp. CF4.18. Next base: position 20,993 of record NZ_JBIMEV010000005.1, on the reverse strand, counting down.
TTGTAATTCATTTTATATTTTTGTTAAATAAAAGGGTGTTTTTGTACAAGTACAGATTAATTAAACTAAAATTCACTGATAAAACCTTGTTAGATACTCTTTCATTTAGTAAACATAAATGTTAATATTATAAGGAAGGTACTCTAATTAAAATATGAATAAGGCATCACTTCACTATCTTATATAGCTCACTGTATAGACCGATTAATTTTGGTAAAAGTGAGTAAACAAGCCTGAAAATGTACATTATTCTTTTAAGCCCATTAAATTATGATAAGCTATAACTAGAAATTGAAGGGTACTTAGAACACACTGTTTTTAGAGGAGATTATTCCATACTATTGTAACGGAGGAACTAGCATGCAATTAGATATTTCGACTGATTCATTGCCTGTTTATGAAGCACTTGCCAGCAAAGTCAGGTTAGCCATTATTCAGCAACTTACAATGCGTTCAATGAACATTAGAGAATTGGCCGCAGCTGTGAGTTTAAGTAGTGCAATTATGACTATGCATATTAAAAAGTTAGAGAAATCAGGTATTATACGTACGGAAATGGTTCCGGGAAAAGCCGGTATACAAAAGCTATGTATTTTAGACGTAGACCACATTGACATTCATTTCCCCCCAAAAACAGAAAGCTTGACGCAATTTCATGAAACCATTTTATCTGTTGGACATTATACTGATTTTGATGTTGAACCTACTTGCGGTTTAGCTTCAACAGAACAAATTATTGGTGAATTTGATGAACCAAGGTATTTTCTGGATCCAGAAAGAGTTAACGCGAAAATCTTGTGGTTCAGTAAAGGATACATTGAATATAAGATCCCTAATTTCCTGACGTCAACGGAAACACCAAAGGCACTTGAGATCTCTTTAGAAATGTCTTCAGAAGCTCCTTTCACTAATGAAAACTGGCCATCTGACATTACTTTTTACTTGAATAATATTGATCTTGGGACTTGGACAAGTCCCGGTGATTTCGGTGATAGTCCAGGTAAATACACCCCGGACTGGTGGCCTAAGATTATTAATCAGTATGGACTACTTAAGTTTATTAGAGTGACAGAAGAAGGAACTTTTATGGATGGTATGAAGCTCTCCGATGTATCCATTCAGGATGTTCAAATTCGTTCGAAACAGTGGTCTTTTCGAGTATCCGTACCGGAAGAAGCCAAAAATGTTGGTGGTGTGACCATTTTCGGTTCCAACTTCGGTAACTATAATCAAGATATCGTTTTCAGACTATTTCATACTAAAGATTTGAATCCAGATTCTAAAAAAAGGTAAGAAAAAAATCCCCAGTCCGATAATCTATCAGGCCGGGGATTTTTACTATTATTAATACTTTTTCAATCGAATGACGTTCCATGATGCTTTTGACAATTTTCCTTCTAACATTCCGTCTTTTAAAATAGAAGATCCTTTAGTGTGCGGTTTTACTTTTTCTTCTACCACTGTATTCGTTGCTTTCATATCGTCATGTTCCAATACAATGTGTTCCACGATTTGATATTCTTCAAAACTACGTACATCAATAGATAAATCTATGTTATCCGTTAAATGACGATTCACTAAAAAAACATTTAACTCTTCTTTCTCTTCGTTATAGACAACTGCTGAATCTATATAAGGAATATCTGTGAATTCCTTACTGTCATATTTTGGTGAAGAAATGACCGGCTGAAGAGAAACTCCTCTGCCAAATACGGAAACATGCATATATGGATAGAAAATTGTTTGTTTCCAAGCTTTTCCACCATTTTCTGTCATTATAGGCGCAATAACATTTACTAACTGAGCCATACACGCCATTTTCACTCGATCAGCGTGTGCAAAAAGCTCATAAGCATAGATCCTACTAATAAGGCGTCTTCAAAGTTATAAACGTCTTCCAATTGTGGAGGTGCAACAGACCAAGGATCAATCTCCTGATCCTGCTGGTGAGAATGATACCAAACATTCCACTCATCAAAACTTAGATTCATCGTTTTTTTACTACGTTTCTTTGCTTTTATATAATCACACGTAGAGATGACCGTTTTGATAAAATGATCCATATCCATTGATTTCGCTAAGTAATTTGCCGTATCATTCTCCGGGTTTCCGTAATATTGGTGAAGAGATACGTAATCAGCCACTTCATAAGTATGATCCAACGTCGTAGCTTCCCATTCAGGAAAAGTTGGCATTTTTGTATTCGAACTTCCACACGAGACTAACTCGATTGAGGGATCCACTAGTTTCATAGCTTTTCCAGTTTCTAATGCAAGCCTTCCGTATTCATCAGCTGTTTTATGTCCCACCTGCCAAGGTCCGTCCATTTCATTTCCAAGGCACCAAGTTTTAATATTATGAGGATTCTCATAGCCATGTTTCTTACGAAGATCACCATAGTATGTCCCACCAGGATGATTGCAATATTCAAGATAGTTCCTTGCCTCATCGATGCCTCTAGTACCTAAGTTTACCGCCATCATCACGTCCGCATTTACTTGTTTCGACCAATCTACGAATTCATTTGTGCCCATCTGATTCGTTTCCACTGTTCTCCATGCAAGTTCTAAACGTTTCGGCCGCTCATTTCTAGGACCTACCCCATCCTCCCAATCATAAGCAGATACCATGTTCCCACCAGGATAACGGATTATAGGAACTTGTAATTCTTGCACTAGTTTAATGACGTCTTTGCGAAACCCATTTTCATCTGCATCTGGATGATCCGGCTCGAACACACCACCATAAACCGCTCTTCCTAAATGTTCAATAAATGATCCATAGATACGCTCATCAACTTCGGAAATACGAAATGCCTTGTCGATTATCATTTTTGCTTTGTTTTCCGCCATTTTCTCCCATCCTTTCTTAAATTATTTTGTCTTTGAGTCCGGCTCTGGAATTCCAAAATAAGGAGCTCCATTTTGATCCCAACTAAATACTTGTGCTCTCGCATGTCTGTTTGGATCATATAGAGGATCCCCCTCTATTTCCTTGTAATTACGAGCATGATAAACAATCACGTCTTCATTACCATCCTCAGATACAGTAAAACTATTATGTCCTGGACCGTATTGGGACGTTGTCTCATTAGTTTCAAACACAGGTTGCTTCGCTTTTTCCCAACTACATGAATCCAGCAGATTAGCATTCTCATCAGCAGATAAAAGTCCCATGCAGTAATGATGATTCGTTGCACTAGCAGAATAAGAAATAAATACTTTACCGTTTCTCTTTATAACAGCTGGTCCCTCATTGACTAAAAAACCTTTAATTTCCCAATCATACTCAGGCTTTGTAATCATTACCTGCTCTCCTTTAATCGTCCAAGGATTCTCCATTTCTGCGATATATAGATTGGAATTCCCGATTATCTCTGGATCTTTTTGCGGCCAGACAAGATACAATATCCCTTTATGTTCAAATGTCGTTGCATCTAATGCGAATGTTTCCCACTTCGTTTTAATTTGCCCTTTTTCTTTCCATTCACCTTCTAGTGGGTTTTCTGCATCGGTTTCTAAAACAAACATTCGATGGTCGAAAAGACCTTCTTTTGTTTCAGCGGATTTAGCTGCTGCAAAATATATGTACCATTTGCCATTAATATAATGAATTTCGGGTGCCCAAATATTTGCACTCATTGGTCCTTCACTGTGTTTATACCATACTGCTTTTGTTTCTGCGTCAGCCAAACCATTTATTGTTTTAGCTCTTCTAAGTTCTATAAGATTATATTCAGGAACTGAACCAGTAAAGTAATAATATCCATCGGTATGTTTATAGATCCATGGATCGGCGCGTTGCCTCACTATTGGATTATGATATTTTGATTTTTTTCCGTTGCGACCATATAATACACTCCATTCATATAAATCAATTAATATATTCATTAACTATAATACATCAGTTAGCCCTCTTTTTAAAGGAAAAGGAGGTTTTATTTGATAATCTTCCCGAAATAAGCCAAGTAGGTTGTTGTAATTCCCAATCCCACCCCTTAAATTCAATACACTCCATTGTATTTTCATCATTTAGTAACGACCGATATAATTGATTTTCTCCAATGTTCCCCACTAATTCATAGGGCTCTTCATCAATTGTAAGAGCAGTTATGGATTCACGGTTCAATATAACTGATTGGTGAATACCGTTAAAGGCATTATCAAAAAGAAAGCCTTCATACCATCCAACTTGAGGAATATTCATATCGTCATCTGGAATTTGTTTATACCTTTCAATTGCTGCTACAGGCCATCCATCTGAAAGCCATCTTAATTCTCTAATATGAAGAGAAAATAGATCTTTTTTATTTAATTCTCTGGCATGATGAACTAGAAAAGTTCGTTCCCCGTTATCCAAGATTGAATTATGCCCCGGAGCCATCCACCCTGTTTCATCAGAAAAACGATAACCTGCAAGAATTTTTTCTCCAACTTCGTCTGCAACTTCCTCAGAATCATTTGTCATCATGAAACCTTTAGAATCAAAATAAGGACCATCAATAGAACGTGCTCTCCCAACTCGAATATGATAGTTCGTGAAGAGAGAGTCGTAAGAAACAAATAAGTAATAATAATCATGTTGAGAGTGATAATAAATATAAGGTCCCTCTACTGCACCTTCGCGCGTGATCCGGTCCCTTTTCGCAATACAAGAACCATCTCCTTCGTAAAGAGGCTTTCCTGTTTGTTCATCTAGTTCTTTTAAAAAAATGCCACCAAAAAAGGATCCATAACATAAATAAGGTTCTTTTCGTTTATCAAAAACAATATTCGCATCAATAGCATTTGGTGCAGACACACCATTCTTTGTCTTTATTACCAAACCTTGATCTTCCCAAGGTCCTTCAACAGAATTACTAGTTGCCAAACCAATAAATGATTGATTTACGCCAAAATTAGAAGCACTGTAATACAAGTGATATACATTATCCCAAAAGGCAACTTCTGGTGCCCAAAGTCCTTGAGCACTTGTCCAATCATAAGCTTCACTCGGAACTCCTTCTAAAGCAGTACCTTGCCATGTCCACTCAACAAGATCTTCAGAGGTCCGGACCTGACACCCTACAGGAAAGCTATGCTTGTTAGAGTGAGATTTTGTATCTGTTGAAAATATATAGTATGTGCCAGAACTTGCTTTGAAAATAGACGGATCATGACAATTATAACTTCCCCAGTTCATTGGGTATCTCGAAAGTGCATCACCCGATTTATTCATTATCCTTTCACTCCAGTCATGGTAATCCCTTCAATAAACTGTTTCTGAGCAAAGAAGAAGGCCAGTAACGTCGGAATTAACGCTAATACAGAACCTGCCATGATTAGGCCCCAATCGGAAGTGTAATAACCTCGAAATGATGCTAGAACAAGTTGTAACGTGAAGTTTTCTGGTGAATTTAAATAGATTAATGGACCCATAAAATCATTATACCCAGCTAGTAATCCCAGAATGACCTGTGTAACAATGGCCGGTTTAGCTAACGGAACCATGATGACGCGAAAGATACCAAAGTAACTCAGTCCATCAATTTTTGCTGCTTCAATCAAATCATCCGGAATTCCCATAAAGAATTGACGCAAGAAGAAAACTGCCATTGCAGCACCAAAGAATCCAGGCACCATAAGTGGAAGGAACGTATCTAACCATCCTATCGTACGGAAAAGGATAAATTGCGGAACTAATACAACAATACCAGGTAACATCATTGTTGCGATAAGAAAGAAAAATAACTTGTTTCTTCCAGGGAAATTTAATTTTGCAAATGCGAATGCAGCCAAAGCAGCCGCGAAAACACCTATAAACGTCGTTGGTAGAATAATAATCATCGTGTTCATAAACCCTCGAACGATATCCGATTCAACAAAAATTCGTATATAGTTGTCAAACGTAGGATTCAACGGAATAAATTCCGGAGGCATTGTAAAAATATCACCTTTATTTTTTAAGGAAGTTGAAATCATCCAAATGACTGGAATAGCCATAAATAATCCACCAATAGTCAGGAAGATGTAAGAGAATAATTTTTTCATTTTCCTTACTTTTTCTTTACTTTGATACCAATTGCGTTGATCTGCCATGTCTCTCCACCCCTTTCTAGTAATGAACCCATTTTTGCGCTACTTTAAAGTTAATCAGTGTAATGATCAGTATGATAATACCGAGAAGCCAAGCCATCGCTGAGGCATAGCCCATTTCCATATAACTAAAGGCATTGTTATAAATATAATAAACTACGGTGATAGTTGAATAGTTCGGTCCACCTTCTGTCATAATCATAAACCTTTGGAAATCTTGCAAAGCACCAATCGTCGATGTAATCAAAATAAAGAACGTTGTTGGTGAAATCGAAGGGATTGTTATGTAGCGGAACTTTTGCCACCCATTTCCTCCATCGATGTCTGCTGCTTCATATAATGCTCTATTTACACCTTGCAATGCTGCCAGATACAATATCATGTTAATACCTAAACCACCCCATATACCTTGAATAATCAAAGCAGGCATCGCCCATGTTTCACTCGTTAACCAGTTAGGTCCATCAATTCCGATGAAACCAAGACCGATGTTTAATAGCCCGAAGTCTGCATTAAAAATCCAACGGAATAAAAGAGTGACTGCAACGACAGAACTTACTGCTGGGAGAAAAAATGCCGTTCTAAATATAGAAATCCCTCTAATTTTCTGGTTAAGTGCCATAGCAATCCCTAAGGAAACGATCATCCCCAAAGGAATCCCTACTGCAGCATAAAATGTATTAAGAATTGTTTTCCTAAAAAGAGCATCTTCAAAAAACAAACGCGTATAGTTATCTGCCCCAATCCAAACAGGATCATTATACAAATCATAATTAGTAAAACTTACATATACTGAATAAAGTATTGGTAGAAAAGCAAATAGCACAAATCCAATAAGCGGTGGAGCTATAAATAGGTAGCCCCATGTATATTCTTTATTCCACTTTTTTTTCTTATTTAACGGAACTTCAGGTCCACTATTTAACGGTTTTTCTTCGTTTGTTGATGTATTCACAGCCACAGATCTCACCTCTCCTTACATTACGTTTTATTACGAAAATATCGAGGGGTTCTATCCCCCCCGATATAGATATTTAAAATATTCTTTTAGTCCGTAATTATCTAACTATTCTCTTTCTTCTAATTCTTTAAGTTCATCATCAAGTTCAATGTCTTCATCAATATGAAGTTCAAGATCTTCCTCTGTTACTTCTTCACCAAAGATTTCAGGGTTGCCAGCCTCAAGGAACTCTTGAACGGCAGGCTGTATTTCATTTAACACTTCTTCAGCAGATCTTTCACCATTCATAACGTCACCTAAATTTTGGTTCAATTCATCTAACCAACGATTATTCGGCGTGATATTCCAAGGTCCAGGGCGTTGCGTTTTTGCTCCGATAATGAAAGCTTCCGCATTCGCTGGTTTTTGATCTGGTTGAAGAAAGACATCTGTTTCTGCTAATGATTCATAAGTTGGAATTGCAAAGCCAAGTTCAGTTTGAATCTCTTGACCACGCTCACCAGCTAAATACTCAACCAGTTTAAATGAAGCTTCTGGGAAATTTGTTTTATCATTAATTGCATAACCTACAGAACCTGACCAGTTTGTTGAAATTCCTGTAGGCCCTTGTGGCATTGGAGCTACATCCCAGTCAAAGTTCATTTCACGATAATCTGGAACCATCCAACGACCTGCCATGTTCATAGCTATACGTCCAGTTTCAAACATTTGGTCTGCATCCATCGCATCAAGTTGATGCGAATTCGGAGCTACTTTGTGAACATTTGTTAAATCAGCAACAAATTGCAATGCTTCAACACCTTCTTCTTCATGAAGGATAAACTCAGTTAGATCTTCACTAAGGAACTCTCCTCCATTTGACCATACAAAGCCTTCCCACCAGATAGGTCCAAGACCAAATTGATCTTTTTCAGCATCAGTTAATGCTTTTGCGGTCTCTAACAACTCATCCCAAGTCATAGGTTCTACTGGATCTGGGTATTCAACTCCTGCTTCATCAAAGAGGTCTTTATTATAGTAGATAGCAGACGGTCCGATATCTTTTGGTAGCGCATGCAAATTACCTTGTCCACGACGACTTCCATCCCATCGATAACGATCGAGTGCTGTGTCCCACATATCGTCAAGGTCAATCGTACTTTCTTCAGCCATTTCTTGAATGTCTAAAAACAATCCTGCACGTGCCCATCCACCAAAATCTCCATCTGATGCGAATACAACGTCAGGTGCTGTTCCACCTGCTAGCATCGTATTCATTTTACCTGTGTAATCATCCGGAATGTGTAATAAGTTTACGTTAATATCAGGGTTTTCCTCTTCAAAATTAGTAACCAACTCTTCCATAACCTTTAATTCCGCTGGGATCCCCCAAGTTGATAGACTGATATGTGTAACTCCGTCCTCATCAACCTCACTATCTTCCACACCACCTGTACTTCCACTACCACTACAAGCAAATAGTAGCGCTGATGATGCCATAATCATTGAAAACGCACCCATTTTCTTTTTCGAAATCTCCATCATTGACCTCCCCTTAATCTAAAATAAAATTATACTTTACAAAGATGAAATTCCTTTTGAGAAATCATCTCGCAAACTAATTAATGTTATTATTAATCAGTTTGTTTTATGTTAGTATTGTATTTTTATTAATCATTAAAGTCAATGGTATTTTTAAAAACAATGTAAGCGGATACTAATTTTTATTTTCATCTTGTGTAAATACCATTAAAGGTATACTATAAGGGAGTGCATCCGTTATATTTTTTCTTTTCATAGACAGTTTGAAATATCTTTATAAAAGTATTGCGCTCGGAAACTCTGACGCCTTTAACATTTATATAAATGTAAACATTATAATAGAGAGTATATATATTACTGAAATGAAGAACATTTTTAAGGAGGTTTTTTATGAATACTAGTAACCCTTACGCAGGAATCATGCGTATAGCCGAATGGTTCGTGCGATTTACTTACGTAAATGTACTGTGGTTAGTCTTTACGCTGTTGGGTGGTGTTATTTTTGGCTTTATGCCTTCAACAATAGCCATGCTTTCGTTATTTAGAAGATGGTTTCGAGGTAAAGAAGAATTCCCGGTTTTCGGGACTTATTGGAACGAGTATAAACTAAATTTCAAGAATTCAAATGTAATAGGAATTCCACTTTTGATGATAGGTATCTTTCTATATGTGGATTTTCTTATATTAATTGAAATATCACACTGGATGAGCAATGCCTTACTCGTTATTCTTGGTATGATAGGACTAGTTTATCTATTTGTTATCGTCAATATTTTTCCAGTTTTAACTCATTTTAAACTTTCCTTTAAAGAATATTACAAACGCGCTTTTTATCTTAGTTTATTACAGCCTTTCAGGTTTTTCCTCTTACTTATTACTAACGCAATAATCGTTTTATTATTGTTTACTATTCCAATCCTTTTTCCGATCATAGGTTTCAGTATTTTTGGTGCAATTAATATGTGGTCTTTCTTACAAGGTTTTGGAAAAATTGAAGAAAAGAAAGAACATCTACAAATGGAATCAGCTGTTGAATAGTGATATCTGCCTAATTTTGTGAATCAAAGCAAAGAAATATCATTCATTAATCTTTCACGAGTGAAAACCACTGTTATCTAGAGTCAAGTATCCATTGATTAGTATAGAAAAAACGGTAAAAGAGTTCAGGAGACATTCTGAACTCTTTTACTGTTTACATTTACTTTTTATTGCGCTGGTCTTTCCTTCGCCTTATCCGCTTCTCCCGCATTCCGATTCGCTTCGTCACGGTTTCCCTGCATTTCTTCTACTGTTTTCGTCTTGATGCGTGCAGCACCTTGATATTCTCTCGTAGGAAGGAGATCTCCTGATTCCATCCTGATACTCGCAGATTCTATCGCATCCTTAAATTGAGGTAACCATTGCTGCTGTGAAACTAGCATTTCGTCTACCATCTGCCAAATTTCAGGTGGATTGCAAACAGCCCCCACAAGAGGATCCATCATGAATGCCTGACGAAGTAACATATCATCTCCGTGAACGGCCGCCTCTACTGCCAGTCGCTGCACAGACACACTTACATTACAGACTGCCGCTGGTCCCATCGGTAATTCACCCACTACTGGCATATTAATTCCGTTTCGATCCACGTATCCCGGAGCTTCTATGATTGCGTCATTCGGCAAATTTGTAATGATCCCATCGTTTACCATATTGAAGTGTCCTCGATAAACTCTTCCAGTCTCTATCCCTTCTAAAATATAAGAACCATGTTCTTCACTTCGATTTTCTTCTTTATATTCAAGAGCAGGATCCTTTAACCAGTTAGGAAAGTCTGTTTCAAACCAATGACGTCCTTCCGTACAAACTCTTAAATAGCCACCAGTTTCTCCATTTATCCATGTTCCTAAATCAATCCAATCCTTGATCTCCTCTGATCGCTTCCTATACCAAGGAAGATATTCGCTTAAATGACCGTTAGATTCGGTACTATAATAACCAAACCTGCGAATCATATCGATACGTACCTTTTCTGTATCTTTAAATTCCGAGTGATTTTCGAAAGCATCTAGGACCTTTCCTGTAAGATCGTCCCCGTTATGTTGAATACTAATATACCACGTTTGGTGGTTAATTCCAGCGCAAATAATATCAACTTCGTCTTTTTCGAGCTCAAACACGTCAGCAATTTGTTTGTGCCCACCTTGCACACCGTGACATAAACCAACTGTTTTAACTCCACCATACTTGTTGCACGCCCACGTAATCATGGCCATTGGGTTCGCGTAATTTAATAAAAGACATTCTGGGTCAGAAACTTCACGTATGTCCTCGCAAATGCGTAACACTTCTGCAATCCCCCGTTGTCCATACATAATTCCACCGGCGCAAAGAGTGTCCCCGACACATTGATCAACACCGTACTTGAGAGGAATTTCTATGTCTGATTCAAAAGCCTCTAATCCGCCAATTCTGACAACATTAAAAATATAGTTAGCATCTTTTAATGCTTGGCGACGATCTGTCGACGCCTCGATTTGAATATCCCTCACCATTTCAAGATTCCGCTTATTTATATCTGTAAAAGCTACCTTAATTGATTTGAACTCCGCTACAGCAAGTAAATCTCTTAATAACCCACGAGTAAATCCAATACTACCTGCACCAATAAATGTAACTTTAAATGACATGTTTTTCATTCCTCCTATAATTAAGATTAGTTTAATTCTAATTCAAATTGGCGTTGTAACGCTTTCAAAATAATAACTAATTTAATTACAAAGGTAAGAAATTCTGACATTTGACATTCCAAAGGACTCTCTTATTCTGACCAAAGACAATAATATTTGTTGCTAAAACTGCATTTACCGTTTCAACTCAATGTCACCTCGAAACTTACTTGGACTATATCCGGTCTCTTTTTTGAATAAATAACTAAAATGCTGTCTACTATTCAAACCGATATACTCCGAGATCTCAGTGATTGGAATAACTGAGTTTCTTAACAGCATTTTTGCTTTTTCAATCCGTATCGACGTTAAATACTCCATAATAGTACAGCCCATCTCTGTTTTGAATATACGTTGCAAATAGCTAGCGTTCAAATGAATTACTTCTGCAATATCATCAATTAAGAGTGGACAGTCATAATGATGATGAATATATTCAACAGCTTTTTTTATGTACACATTTCGATTTTTTAGTTGAGAGGAAAAAGTAGCGTCCGATTTTTTTAATGTAGCTATTTGTAGGAAGAGTTCCGTAAACATCAGTTTTACCATTATTGGGTTACTCCCTTTCGAATCTAATTCGAGGACTAAACGTTTTAATGTCGTTGCGATGTCATTACCATCTTGAAGAAGAAGAAAGGATATTGGTGTTTTTAGTAATTCTAACAGATTATCATTTTCCTTGGCCAAGTCCTTCAAAGATGGAAAACTACCCTCTTTACTTTTCCAAGTAAACTCCACATTCAACATTCTGCACGGAATAGAAGATTTAGCGATAAGCCTGTGGGCAATCAAGGAATCAATCAAGATGAACTGACCTTCTTTTAGCATGAACGATTCCTGTTCGATCTCTACTTGAGCCTTCCCGGATAGTACATACATAATCTCAATCGCTTCATGAGCGTAGGCCTCTGACATTTCATAATTACTCCATTGTTTAAAATAATAGAAGGTTACTTCAGGGTGGACTTCTCTTTCTCTTGACAGAGTTTGATACAAGCTCGTTTCCTTCACTGACTATCACCTCTTTCATCCGTTTCATTAATCATACCTTATGAAGGTTCTGATTTGAATCAGTTGAACCGATTGAAGTAAGGGAAACGCGTAGCATCTTCTATTGAATATAGCGTGAGCTTTCGCCATTCTCCCTCAAGAAAACACGGTCCGTATCTATAGCTTTTCTACCTTTTCTAAAATAAAACGTTAATTCCTGTAACAGAATTAACGTTTTGAACAATATTATTTACTCTCTGTGTGATAATACTTCTTTCTCATATTGCTTCACGTCATTTAACCAGTTTTCTCTTTCTGGTACTCCCATTGTCTCGCAGTAATAATCCCAAATGGCACCAAATGGATATGTTTTAAACTCCTCTAGAAGTGCTAAGCGTTCTGTGAAATTTCCGTCTTCCTGGAGCTGTTTTAAATGCTCGTTTGGCATAAGCATTCCAAGCATCAGTGCTTTAATCATATTTCTTGTCCCAATCGTCCAGGCTGCAACACGGTTAATACTGGCGTCAAAGAAGTCCAAGCCAATAATCACTCGATTGAGAGCGTCATTCCGAACAATTTCAAGTGCCAATTCTTTTAATTCATCATCTAATGTGACGACGTGATCACTGTCCCAGCGAACTGGTCTTGATACGTGTAGCGCCAATTTCTCGCTGTATAAAAGCATAGAGGAAATCTTATTAGATACCATTTCAGTTGGATGATAGTGTCCCGTGTCCAGTAAACATAATTTATCATTTTTCAATGCATATCCATAATAAAATTCATGCGAACCTACAACATAAGATTCTGAACCAATTCCGAAAACTTTACTTTCCACAGCATCGATATTAAACTTCTCATCAAGCTTTACAGCGTATATTTCATCTAAAGATTCTTTTAATCTTCTTCGCGGTGTTAATCGATCACTTGGAGTATCTTTATATCCATCCGGAATCCAAATATTTGTTAGGCATGGTGTACCAAGCTCTTTCCCGAAATATTCTCCTATTTTTCGGCTGGCGATACAATGATCTATCCAAAACTGGCGAATTTCTTTATCCGGATGAGATAATGTCAATCCTGAAGATGCTTTTTCATGGGAAAAGAGAGTAGGGTTGAAATCTAATCCTAAACCATTTTTCTTTGCCCATTGCACCCATTTTTCAAAGTGTTTTGGTTCTAATTCATCCCGCTCAACTGCGATTCCATCTGTTTCTGCATAAATCGCATGCAGATTAATCCGATGTTTTCCAGGGATTAATGATAATGCTTTTTCAATATCCTGCCGTAATTCTTCAGGAGTTGTAGCTTTTCCCGGATAGTCACCCGTTACTTCTATTCCACCTGAGAGTTCACTCTGATTCACTTCAAAACCACCAATGTCATCTCCTTGCCAACAATGTATCGAGATCGGTACTTGCTTCAATTGTGCAAATACGTGATCAATATCAATATCCCATTTTTCATATGCTTTTTTAGCTAGTTCAAAATTTTCTTTTACTGTCATCCTAACTCACTCCTTGTGTATGTTTTTACATCAAATGATTCCTTGATTATCGAACGGGCTTCTCTTACATTTTTTAACTCCCCTAAAGCTAAGAGTTGGGCTGTAACATTGCCAATTGCCGTTGCTTCTATTGGTCCTGCATTTACTTCTTTGCCCGTCGCATTAGCAATGAGTTGATTTAGTAATTCATTTTGACAGCCTCCACCAATGACATTCACTTTAGTAAACTGCTTCTCGTAAATCTCTTCAATTTGACGAATTGCTGATTGATAACTAACAACTAAACTGTCAAAGACACATTTAGATATCTCCCCAGGTGTTGTAGGGACACTCTGATTCGTTTCGCTGCAATAATTTTTGATCTCCTCAATCATATTTTCTGGCTTAAGGAATCTCTCATCATCCACATTTACAGTTGAGGTAAAGTGTTCTGGTTCCTTTGCAAGTTTTACGAGTTCTGCAAATGTGTACTGATCCTGATAATTTCGTTTTACTTCCTGAATCATCCAAAGACCCATGATATTTTTCAAAAAACGAAACTGGTAATCAATGCCGCCTTCATTGGTGAAATTGTAATCGAGTGCTTTTGTCACACAGATAGGAAAGTGATTTTCAACCCCTATTAGAGACCATGTTCCAGAACTAATGTAAATGGTTCCTTCTATTTCCGGAACAGCAATAACTGCAGAACCTGTATCATGGGTGGCAGGAAGGACAACATCCATATCGATTCCGGTTTCTTCAACTATAGATGCCTTAAAAAGACCTAGGATTGTTTTTGGTGGTTGAATTGTTTGAAACATTTCCTTGTTAATCCCCAGACTTTCTATTAATTCCATATCCCACTTTTTCGTAAAGGCATTAACAAGCTGTGTGGATGTCGCATTTGTATATTCATTAGACTTGATGCCTGTAAGTAAAAAATTTAAGTAATCCGGGATCATTAAAAACGTTTTTGCTTTTTTTAAAACTTCCGGATAGTTTTTCTTTAAGGAATATAATTGGTAAATTGTATTGAACTTTTGAAATTGTATTCCTGTTTCTAAATATAGTCTTTCTTTCGATATAATTTCGAAGACTTCTTCCATCATTCCATCTGTTCGAGGATCTCTGTATGCTACTGCATCTGTCAGAAGGTTATCATTCTCATCAAGTAATACAAAATCCACCGCCCATGTATCAATGCCAATACTAGATGGCGTGATACCTTTGGCGTGACACTCTTTCAGTCCTGTTTTGATTTCAGAAAATAGTTTATCAATATCCCAACAGAAATGATCGCCTTTTTTGATTAATTCATTATTAAAGCGATGGACTTCTTCTAGCTTTAATTTACCAGCCTCCAGACTTCCAGCTATTAATCTTCCACTGGAAGCTCCGATATCCACGGCTATGCTAGTCTTGTTCATAAACACCCTCCTAATTGCAAACGTTTACTTTAATCTCTATTTTACGTGCTACTTCATGATCTGGAAATAACGTCTCTCATCTTTTTTATGTCCTTATTTGCACTCATTCGTAATAGTTAGAAGAAAGAGATAGGATTTACCTCGCTATCCTTGGAATGAATTAAATCTTTTAAATCCATACTTACCTGCATTATTGGTCTCGATATGCTTTCGGGGTAAGATGATATCTCTTTTTGAAAATACGATAAAAATAACTGATATTTTCATATCCTACTTTATCTACAATTTCCGCAATTGGTAATGTTGTATTTTCAAGAAATTCCTTCGCTTTATTAAGCCTGCGTTCCTGCAATAGTTCTTTAAATGTAAATGAAGTTGCCTTTTTAATAGCTTTACTTAACGAATAATGAGTTTGATTAAGACGATCAGAAACCTCATAAAGTGTAGCGTTACGGTAATTCTCTTCAATATACTTCAACACTTCTACAATCAAATAATGCTGCATGGAATAGGTATGTTTTTTTACAATTTTATCAGAATTCTTGATTAGTTCGATAATAAACAGACCCATATACAGCTTGATGGAAGAGTCGGATAATAACGTAGGACGCATCATTTCGTCGATAATTTTCTTCATTAAATCCTGTATGTTATCGATATGCGCTACTTGAAAATAGAGGTACTGCCCTTTTTGAGTAGAGCTATAAAGGCTATTTATTAAAAAATCACTAACCATGTTTTCCGAATTTAAATATGAGAAAATAAATTCGAAAAATCGGGGTTGAATAATAAAGTTAATAATGATGTCTTCTTCCGAGCATGCTTTTATTTCATGTTCGATATGCTGGTTTAAAAACACCATTTCTCCTTTTCCTAAAGAAATCTCTTCATTTCCGATTCTTTGATGAAAACTTCCATTGTACACATAATTTATCTCAATATAATCATGCTTATGTTTAGGGAAATCAATGAAACGTGTATGTTTACGCAACGTAATCATATGGTCCTTTGAAAGAAACTTCTCACTTTCAATAACAAAATTAGTTTGACTCGTATAGATATCCTTCATCACATTATTTTTAAATTCTAGAATCTCTTTTTCTTCTTCTGTCAGTGTCATTAGTTCGTCTAAAAGATTGCTTTTCAATCTATCCATCTCCCTGTCAGAGCAATTAATCTCATCTTATCATAGGAAGCATAGATAGTCTTTATTTGCACAGGGTTAAAAATACTATGTTATTTTCATCTATTTAATTACCTTCTTATCATGGTAGAAAGCGTCCACCTCGAATTCAAATTCTCTGTAAATGGAATCAACAACCAAAAAAAAGAACTGACATCAACGTAAAGATGTCAGCTCTTTTTATTTAGAGAAATAAGAATTTATAAAATTGGCAGCTACCTTCACACCGCAAGTATCAAGGGAAACCCACCCTCCTCTCGAGTAGCACCTACACGCACTACGTAGGTGCTACTCGGAGCGGTGGAAGCTAACGCTGTATTTAATAAAAGACGGCTATGCCGTTTTTCTTACGAATATCCCATGGTTGTCATTAATGCCAACTCTTTTTGAGTAGAATCCAATCTACTATATTGGACAATAATAGCTTGATTACTCCGTATTTCCATCGCATATGGAACCCCTGGTGGAATTTGTTCTCCTTGGTCATTTTTCAACCAAGAAGTACGTATATGCTTCGTTCTTCTTCCTTCTATTGAATAAAATAATCCTTCTAAAGGATCTCGGTCCTCAAAATAAACAATTACTTCGAGTTCAACTTGCTCGAGATTACAATTTAACACACATATAGATTCATGACTTTCTTGATCTCCGTTACTTATTGGTGGAATAAACCCATCGGCAATAAACCAATTCTTTTGACCAAGTCTTTCACTCATGATCCTGTCCCCCTGTTATTATTGCTGGTTGGAATAAAACTTCTTTATCTTGTAAATGCTGCTGGCACACCGCCATCAACCGTAACCATACAACCAGTAGTTTTAGCTGATTTAGATGATGCAAGGAATGAGATCGTCTCAGCGATATCCTTAGGCAGGATGTGTACACCTAAAATTGTTCGTTTTTTATAGTGGTCTTCTAATTCATGTGGTTCAATACCGTAGGCAGCTGCCCGCTCTTCTCTCCAAGCTGATCCCCAAATAGCAGAGCCTTGAAGAACAGCATCAGGTAAGACTGAGTTTACACGAATTCCATGTTCTCCACCTTCTGCAGCAATACATCGTGCGAGATGAGTTTCAAGCGCCTTCACAGAACTATAAGCAGATGCACTTTTACCGGCATAAACAGAATTTTTCGATCCAACAAATACCATACTTCCACCGTATCCTTGAATTTTCATTTGCTTGAATGCTTCTCGCGCTACTAAGAAATAACCTGTACCGAGCACATTCATATTCAATTCCCATTCTTTCAACGTTGTCTCTTCGAATGGACTAGATGTTGCTAATCCAGCATTATTTACGATCGTATCTACACCACCATAAGTTAAGGCAACGGTTCTGTATGCTGCTTGAATATCTTCTTCTTTCGTTACATCCATTTTAATTGCTGTAGCACGGCCTTCACCATACTTCTCATTTATTTCTTGTGCTACTTTTTCAGCACCTTCTAGATTTAAGTCAGTAACCGCGACGTGCGCTCCTTGCTCAACAAATGTACGGCATGTTTCACTGCCAATTCCACCTGCTCCACCGGTTACAAGAGCTACTTTACGTGAAAATTCTGCTTCAGCAGGTGCTAACGACAGCTTATAAAGCTCCAGTGGCCAGTATTCGATTTCATAGGATTCATTCTCACTGAGAGACACAAATTCTCCTAATGCTGTCGCTCCTTTTATTACTTGAACAGCTCGATTATAAAGAGCACCACTTACATTTGCCATCGTAAGGTTTTTACCTGTTTTCACCAAACCTAGACCTGGAATTAAAATGACACGCGGAGATGGTTCAAACATAACATCTCCTTCATTTTTATTTCTTTCAAAATATGCTTGATAGTCCTCTTTATAAGCCTGAACGCCTGCTTCAATCGTTGCCTTTAATGCGTCTATATCTTTTGAAGCTGGATCCCAGTCAAGATATAATGGAACACGTTTTGTGTGCACGAGATGATCCGGGCAAGCAGCTCCAACTTGAGAAAGTGATTTCGCATTATGACTGTTTACAAATTCAAGCACGTCATCATTATCATCAAAAGCCAAAATCATTGCTTTCTCTTCAAACACTTGTCCTCTTAAATATGGCAAGATCGAAGCTAATACATCTTCTCGATCTGCTTTAGAAAGACTCGTATATTTCGCTCCACCAAATGCTTCTTGTCCTTTTGCTTTTTCATTAATGAATGCCTCTGCTTCGTTAATCACAGAGATTGTTTTATCATAACTTTCTTTTGATGTTTCTCCCCAAACAACCAAACCGTGTTTTTCCATCAATACCAAGTCTGCATTTGGATTGTTTTGCACACCTTCTGCAATCATTTTAGAAAGCGTAAAGCCAGGTCGTACATATGGAACCCATACAAATCTATCACCAAATATTTCTTTCGCAAGTTCTTTACCATTATCCGCACAACATAGACTGATTATTGCATCCGGATGAGTATGATCCACATGTTTAAATGGTAAAAATGCATGTAATAGCGTCTCTATCGAAGAACGCGGATGTTTACTGTCAATCATACAATGAGACAAGTAATCTACCATCTCTTGATCTGGCATTTCGTCACGTTCTAGCAAAGGACGAATATCCTCCATATTCAAGCCGGTAAAATTCTTGTGCTTCATGGTAGCGAGATCTGACCCGCTTCCTTTCACCCACATTACCTCGATATCCCGTCCACGGAAATCCTTTTCGATTGTTTTCATAGATGTATTTCCGCCGCCCCAGTTACAGACTGCACGATCAGAACCAATTAAATTAGAACGATACACTAACTCATCTAAACCAGTATTCAATGCCGTAGCTTCTTGCTTATCCCATAAGTTTTTAACCATAATAACCTCCGCTTTGAATGTAATAGATTCTTTCACTACGTCTATTATAAAACTATTATTTTCTGTTTACAACATTATTTTCTTTATTACGAAGATTATTTTTTATTTTTCAAAAATAATCTTCGTAATATACTTGGCTTAAACCTAGTTATGGATATATAATAGTAAACAAGACGAATCGCATGGAGTGGTGGCAGTAATGTCTCTAAATAATGGTAAAGAATCAAAGGCAGATAAGAGGCACAAAAAAATTCTGCGTTTTTTTGATCATAAAGATAAATTAAAGGTTACAGAGTTGAGCAGTTCATTAGAAGTTACAGAAGAAACAATTCGAAGGGACCTAGAAATCCTTGAAGAGCAGAATTTTTTAATTAGAATTCGCGGTGGTGCCATCGAAAAGAAATCTGAAGGATTTGAGACACCCGCATTAGAACGCGAAAAAAAATATTTACCTGAAAAAAATGCCATTGCAAAAAAGGCATGCAGCTTGATTGAAGAGGGAGAAATTATTGCAATCGATGCAAGCAGCACATGTTTGCAAATCGCCAAAAACATAGAAAATAAACCACTTACTGTGATCACCAACTCGATTCAAGTATCTATTGAACTCGCGAAGAAAAAAAAGATTACCGTAATCTTAACTGGTGGATATTTAAGACATGAATCTATGTCATTGGTCGGTATCTCTTCAGATAAGGTCATTAATGATTATCATATCGATAAGTTTTTTATTTCCAGTGCGGCGATTCACAGTGAATGGGGAGTAAGCGACAGTCATGAAATGCAGGCAAAAACAAAGAAACGTATTGCAGACCTTAGCGAAACAATCATTGTTCTGGCCGATCATAGTAAATTTGATCAAAAATCATTAGTTCGTTGGTTACCTATTGAAAATGTCCGTATGGTGATAACAGATGCCGCGTTATCTGAAGAGCAACTGGATAGATATCAAGAAAAAGTAACTGAAGTCATCGTTGTAAACCCCGAAATTTAGTGCAATATTTTCTTTACACTAAATGAGCGACTCGAATGAAAAAAGCAAGGACGTCTTATATGACGTCCTTGCTTTTTTTGGTCTGTTATAATTTGTGCATTATTTATGATTTGAGATTTCAACTTTAACTTCGCTAAACAAACCCCTTCCCCTTTGGCAGTTTAACCTTTAATAATGACGATAAGATAAAATTAATCATAGCTATCTTCTCCTTTCTTCTTAAGTATTTTTAAATCTTAGTAATGAAAATAATGCTTCACATCGAGAGCCCTTTTACGTTCAACACAATCTTGAAAATGTTTTTCACGTTCAGCGTCTTCTTGTGTATATTTCCGCTTTCTTATCCAAATTGTAAAAAAGAAAATATGAATCTGCATAGGATATCACCTCCTTCAATTAATAAATTATTTTTTTGAACAAACTCTTTAGATTGATTTCTTCCACCTAATTAATGTCTTCTCTATAAATGATTTTTCCCCATAACATAAATCGATACAGTGTAAGAAAAACTCATAGCGCCTTTTGTAATTATTTTGTTGCTTGGTTATCATGGAAGGTTGTTTGGAAAAATTACCGCTCCCTTTCCGTGGATGATTCGCGAGCCTCCTCGAGAAAACGAACGCTCTGCGGGGTCTCGCTTGGATCATTCTTCCACAGGAGTCTCGCGGATTCTTCCAAACAACAATTTTAAAAAAGACATGTTTACATAACCATTATTGTTTCTGATAAGAGGTTTGAAAAAGCAGAAACCAATAACCTTTTAGAAAATATATCTACGTTGACTATCTTTTTTTGAACCAAATAACTCGAAGA